>JAAAOB010000042.1 GCA_009909035.1 Bacteroidota bacterium | reverse complement strand
AGGGTTTAGCAGTAGAGTATTTTAAAGAAATAGATGCTTTTGATAGTGTATGAGTGTTTTTTATTAAGTTTTTAGCGGTTAGCAGTGGTTTGTTAGATTTTTGATTCTTTTTTTTTAAAAAGAGTAAACCACTCATCACCAATCTCAGATAGACACCCCTCTGCATTTCGCTTCGCGGGAATCGCTATCACTCGCTACCGCTTCGTGGGATAAAAGAGGAACGCTCGGAGCCCCTTGTTAGGGGAGAGTTCTCTTTGTTTAATAAAAAACAACCACCCCCGGCCCCTCCTTCAAAATGAGGGGAGACTTCTCTTTAAATACTTAATCTTTCTACACGAGTTTTTTCGTATTCATGGGCTTTTTCGATGAGTTCTTCTAACATTCCTTTCTTGAGAAGCTCTTTTACTTTGAGCTGGTAGCAGCGGACATTGCTCTCTTTTCTGGCACCAAGGGATTTTGTTAATAAAACCTGGGCACTTTTATCAATATAATAGCTGCTGTTCTGCAGGTGTGATTCCAGCAGAGCGAGGGAGATCTCCTTTGTGATGGGTGCGCGATGATCTTGCAGGGTGTTCCAGATCCGTTTGATGTGGAGAGCGAGTATTGGCCCTCTATAGATAACCTCACCATTGTGGTCGTGAATTTCCTCAAAAGCTTTTAATCGAAAGTGACGATGATCCAGCAGCATGTGTTTGGTATTAAAGTCGGATGCCGGGTCAAAAGTCTGAGTGGAATGATGCTCTAAGCTTTGAAGAAAGTCGTGAACCGGGTTGTGTTCCTGATGCAGGGACTGCTCCTTCCGGATGGCGTTGCAAATTTCGTTTCTAAAGCCCTCAAAATTTTCAAACCAAGGATTTAGTCCGGGAAAAATGGCCTTTATCGACTGGAGTCCGGCCAGAATAATCGCCCAGTTGTTTACGGTTCTCCCCTCAAATCCCTGACTGCTCAGAAACGCCTGATTGGTTTTAAGAAAAATGAAAAAGTAATCTCTCACTTTCTCATAGTTTTCAAGAATCAGCGACAGAAATTCTGAGAATCGGTAAGTAAAGTCTGAGACATCGCTTATCTGCTGCAGCTCCTCTTTCTTTAAAAACTTATTATAGTTGAGGATCACCAACCGGCTCAGTACAGCCGGATCGGTTGGCTTATCGTTACCGGTCATCACCACGCACGCCTTCATTGGAGTTTCAATGGTCTGATGGTCGGTACTCTTCTTCGCCATTGCGGTACCAATGCGGTGGTACCAGTTCAAAATACTGCTGGTCATATCCGGTGCCTGGGAGTTGGTCTCGTGGTTCCGGTAGTCGTCCAGGAAGAATGGAAACGAGCGCGGGAGTGTCATTCGCCGGATTACACTCTTTACCGTGTTCTGCTTTGAGACCGATTGCCGGTTTCCGTTCTGGTAGCCAAACAGGGCCATCAGCCAGTCCATACTTGTACTTTTTCCAGTTCCGCGTTCTCCAAACTTAAAGAGAATCGGAAAACCGTCTACTTTTTGAATGATCTCCCGGCTAAAGACGCATCCCACGGCGTATCCCAGACTGGTTCGAACATTAAGAGAGCCGTTAAACTGCTCCCATAGAAGAAACTTTTCTGTTAGCAGCTGCCTGGTATCCTCCTTCACAGTAGACAATACCGGTGGCATTACCTGTTCGCTTCCGCTTGGGCAGATCAGAAGCTTGTTCCGGGCCTTTATGCGTAGTTTATCATCGGCTGGAAAAAACTGCCTCTCATTCACGCTGTACAATCCGTTTTCAAACAGAAACTCACCGGGGCGGTATTCACCCCAGGAGTTCAGGTTGCGTAGTGTGGGATATGTCTGCTCATTGATCAGAAAGGCATGAAACATATCAAAGTGGTGATTCTGTCCAATAAACTTGATAAATCCTTTCGAGACCAGGAAACTGGAAAATCGGGTTTTGGTCGTCAACTCTTCATGCGTGACTTCGGTGATCACCTGCTTTCCATTCTTATCGTTTAATTCCAGCTTATACCGCACTTCTTTATCGTCAGCCATCCGCCCCTGCTGCTCGGTCACATACTCGATCGCTTCCAGTACCCGTACCTCACAGTCCACGATCTTGGTAAGAGAGGCCAGGTAATCCTGGTGGTTATCCGGGATCTCACTCTTCTTTTTAAATGGATGGAAATAGCAGCCACCGGACATATTGATGATGGACTGCGGGATGAAGGATTTCTGATCGTCCGGCAGAAACCGCTCCTTTGTCGACAGAAGGTTGGCTTCCAGGTTGTTTGGCACATCCAGTTCTTCTGCTAAACTCTTTAGGGCCTTCTTCGCCGGTGGCCGCTTCGTGTTTTTTCCTTTCCGCAATGCTTTTGGAATCCATCCGGCCTGCTTGGCAATATCATACAGATTTTCTTTTAAGTAGGCATCCAGCGTATGAAGTTGATAGGATGTTAAGCCTAACTGATCCCAGTACTCGTCAAAATTGGACGGTGGACTATTTTTAGATTTATGATACCATTCCAGGGTAAGCTCTTTTCCTTTTTCAGGATAAATGGTTTTCAGTGCCGTGCAGATCAATTGTTGATCAAAGTTTGGAGGCAGATAGAAGATTGCCTCTTTCAGGTCCGGCTGGTGATGATTTAGGTTTGATTCATTTTGGTCTGTTTGTACGTTTGATGAGTTCATCAATTTCTGTAGTCGTCTGATTGTGGTTTTATTTAAAGTATTACCAGTACCCCAAACCCTGCCAGAGCTACTATTTGAGCTTATCGCCTGCCGGATGGCATCAGAATTCTCTCGATCACTTTACGCTCAAAATATTTACGCCGACCTTGCAGCCGCAGACTTGGAATAAATCTGTTGTCTCTTTGACTCAGATTACTTCGGTTCAGAATCGTTCGCTGATCAATTCCGAACTCCGACTCGATTTGCTGAGCCGTAAGATATTTTGAGTTGTTTGGCTTGTCTTTGATTGCGCTAAGAGCGAGATCTAATTTCTCTTCGATATGCTGTATTCTTTTCGCATACTCCCGGATCATGTCCAGGTCTCTTAGCATTTTGAGGAAGTCATCGTTGTTCATATAAGTGTTCATCTTTTATCCTTTGGTTTAGTTGTGTGTTCGTGAGTGAACAGACCAAAGAAAAGACACTTGTGAACAGAATTCACGGATTTGAAACCAAAACGGGCGTAACTGTTTTATGAGAATAGCACCGGCAACCAGCGTTCTGCAAAACAAATTTTTCTTTGCGCTTTTTCCTTATTTGTGATGCTATAGAAAGTGATCCTGAAAAGAATTGTTTTATGGATTTTTGAGCAAAAATTATCTCTTTATTATTTAGTAAGGGTTTCCTATGTATGTGAAACTACTTGAATCATTGTCGATAAGTAAAACCAAGTCAATTGACCATAGGATGATTACCTGTTCATTTTGTCTTGAAACAAAACGAACCAAAAATTCAAGGCTGTGAAAAAATTGGCGGCAGTCGCGGAATCTCTGCTACCTTTTATCAATGGTCCACCGCGTTAATAGCTTGTTAACAGGTTCATCGCCGGTATGATAAAAGGACCCCGCAGATATTCCAGCTCCCTCAATCCGCCAATTTTTTCAAGGCCGATGATTCCTTCTTCAGCATTATTATTAATGAAGTGCGAATGAATACACCGGCCTTGATTGGTGAAGGATTAGCAGGGTTTGCAACAAAGCGCGGGATAAATCGCAACATCGGCTCCCCTGGGAGCCATTGATGTTGTGTAACCGCGCGGGCAAACCATGCCCGGAAGCAATCACAGCCGGGAGCTTTTGGTTACTTTTGGCGGTCCAAAAGTAACAAGGAAGAGATGTGCACTCAGGACCTCATTATTACATCTTTATCTGATTTAAAAATTATACCGGTAATGTCAGTCCAGGCCGCTCTTTTCGAGAAGGAGGAGAGATTGATTTTGTGAATTCTTTCAAAATCAAAATTCAGCTCTCTACCGATGCAGTTTTCTCTTGATTTTATTTCGCACCGCATTTCTGAAACTGTTTTCATCCAACAAATAAACCGGATTGGATAAAATTTCGTAACCGTTAACAGCCTCATCCACCAATTCATCCGTTGTCTGTTTTGCCTTTACCGGATTCACAATGTTCTGCTCTTTCACAATTAGCATCTCATCAATCAACGCATCCAAATCTTTGACTCTCTTTTTAAATCTATAGCCTCCCTTTATTTCAGCAACTCTCCTGGCGTGCTCAATTGCCTCATCGATTGTAGCGTAACGAAGAAATTTCCCCAATTTTCCTTCCAGACGATTCAGATTCGTCCTGGAAACGCCAAAGAGTGTTATCTCATGCTGATTGTTTCTCAACTCTCTGTCTTCCTCATATGCTGCAATTTTGTTAACAAAATCTGTTCGCAGGTAGCTGAGAATTATCGAATCTGATAGTTCAACACTTTTGAAATTCAGGGTTTCAATATTCAGCCTGTTTATAGACTCTTTGCAGAATTGGGTCGTGTCATTTGCAATCGCCGAGATCTGTAGCCTATAGATCTCCAAAATTGCATCAACGCGGGAATCATCAAAATCTCCCCTTTTAAAGCCATCCAGATCCTTTAACGATTTTTCAAACAGAGACTCATATCGATCTACTGCTTTAAAGTAGTGACTCGATACCCTAAAGATTCGCCAAATTCGCTCACTTTCCCATTCATCTAATCGATTTGGTCGGGGATCTTCGGCAATACTATTTGCCACGACTTTAAGCCAGTGAGTCTTGTAAAAGTCGTGGTCGATTTTTGAAATAGGGGTAATATAACCCAGTTTAATCATCAGTTAATCAGTCCGGTTCTGTTTGCTGTGGTAATCAGATCATTTGCGACGAGATGGACATATCGATTAGTTACTTCCAGACTTCTATGCCCCAGCATATTTTTCACCTCAATTACATTGAACCCCTTTCTCAAAAGGAATGTAGCGCATGAGTGACGCAGCCCATGGAAGTTAGCCGTTTTCTTAATCCCTGCATCTTTTGCAAAAGCGTTAAAGGTCTTTGAAATATGATTACCAAGCAACGGGAATTTTAACTTTTCGGTCGACCTTGGATGCGGAAATACCAGACCATGATCCGGACTCCCCTGATGCCTATGCCAGATCGTCAAAATATTATAGAGTGGATCAAAAATCGGTACGGTTCTCTCCTGCCCATTTTTCGTATCGGTCACCCGAAGAAACCGCTCTTCCAGTTTTACATGAGACCAATCCAGGTTAATAATCTCCTTTCGTCTCATTCCGGTGTAGAAGGCCATGGTCATCAGTGGACGGAACCAAAGCTTTTTAGCCATTGCATTTTTCAGCTCTCCATTAGCTCTTCTCTTTTCTTGAACTTCTTTGTATTTGGCAAGCATATTATGGAGCTGAGATTCATCAATAATCTTATCAACAACATTCTCCTTCACCTTTGGCACCATCACCTCGTTACACGGATTCTTCTGGATCATCTCCTCCTTCACGGCCCAGTTGAAAAATGCTTTTAGGTGGCGCAGGTAGTTTTTCTTTGAGGCGTTGGCCAGACCAGGATTCAGGCAATACTCCTTTAGATCCTTTACGGTCACCCGATGGATAGGCAATGACTCTCCGACAGTCTCAGCAAATCGACCGATCACATCATCATAGGCATCCTTTGACTTTTGGGTGATGTTGGTCTTGCTCTCAAGGAATTCTTCCTTCAGATCTGAAAGATAAAGTGATCTATCACCGGCTCCTTCGATGTTCATTTGACTCTGCTCGAAATCTTTAAGATTCCATCCCGGTTCAAATGGATTTAACTCACCACTTTCGTAAAGCTTTTCGAAGTGATTTCTTTTTTGATCAGCAACTTGCTTTCGCCGCGTACCAAGAGCGAAAGTCTTTTTAATCGTTTTTCCATCAACAGTCGTTTTGAATGATATGGAATAGTAACCGTTTCGTTTTTTTAGGCTCGCCATAGGGGTACATTTGGTGGTACATCCGGTGACACATTTGTGGGTACATTAGACCGAATGAGTTTTAGTTTTTTGATGGTATATGAATCAGCTTTCGCAGCGATTCAACCCACTATAAATGTACCACCATATGTACCCCCGAAGCAACACTTATGTACCACCAGGGAAAAATTTTACCCGTGAAGAATCACTCCAAAACATAGAAAAACCCCGTTTAAAGCGAATTAAACGAGGTTTTTAGTGGTACACCCGACAAGATTCGAACTTGTAACCGCCTGATTCGTAGTCAGGTACTCTATCCAGTTGAGCTACGGGTGCGTTTCAGGGTACTGGGCACAAGGCTCAGGGTGCAAATGACAGGTAAACCCTGCGTCCAGCACCTTGAACCCTGTCCCCTGCAAAGTACGCCCGGAAGGATTTGAACCCTCAGCCTTCTGGTCCGAAGCCAGACGCTCTATCCAGTTGAGCTACGGGCGCATATTTTAATTGATGATTGATGATTGTCGATTGTTGATTTTTTGGCAACCTATCGTATCACCTATCCATTGTCAGTATGTCAAGTTTCTTCATGCGCAAATTCCCATCTCCTTCTGACCGAAGCTCATCCCGAACACTTTCGGGACAGTTGAGCTACGGGCGCATGGTTTGATTGATGATTGATTACTTAAATCCTATAAATAATCAGTAATCATAAATAAATAACCATTTCAATCACAGATTTAAAAGTTACGGCTTTTCGGGTTTCAACTCAACTGCAACAATCAAAATTATTTCCTCCCTCCCTTTTTATCCACTTCCAATGAAATTGGTAGATTCCCCTAAAGGATTATCTCTCATCAAGAAACTCTTCGATGTTTTCAATAATGCCCTCAACCAGGGCTGTGCGGGCCTCGACGCTTGCCCAGGTCATGTGGGGCGTCAGAACCAGCTTCTCTTTTTTACGGATGCCCAACAGAGGGTTATCCGCCGGTATCGGTTCCTGTTCAAACACATCCAATCCGGCTCCGGCTATCAAATCCTCATCCAATGCCCGGGCCAGGTCGTTTTCATTGACGATCCCTCCCCTGCCGGTATTGATCAGCAGCGCCGATGATTTCATCTGCTGCAGTTTTTCGTAGTCCAGTAGATTGTCTGTATTGTCATTCAGCGGCGCGTGAACAGAGACAATATCGGATGTTTCCAGCAGCTCGCTGAGCTCCAGGCGCCGGTAGGGCTGGTCCGTATTCCTCCCGGAGGTTGAATAATAAACCACGGTAGCGCCAAAGGCTTCCGCAATCTGCGCCACTCGGTTCCCGATACTGCCCATGCCGATCACGCCAAACTGAAGTCCGGCAATCTCATGGTAGCTTCGGTCCAGGTTCGTAAAGATATCGCTCTGCGAGTACGCCCCGTTCTTCACATACCGGTCAATCTCCGGCAGGTTGTAGACCAGGTGAAGAATCATGGCAAAGGTTCCCTGGGCTACGCTGCCTGAGGCGTACCCTGCCACATTTTTTACCGGTATCCCCTCTTCTTTCGCCGCCTCACGATCAATGTTATTCATGCCTGTGGCCGCAACGCAGATCAGCTTCAGTTTTTCCGCTCCCTTTATCAGCGCCTCATCCAGCACCACCTTATTGGTGATCACAATATCCGCCTCCCTGATCCTTTCGGCCGTTTGATCCGGGCGTGTCACCGGGTAGGATTCAAACTCGCCAAGCTGCCGGAGGCTCTCCAGGTTTGGTACATCCCCGATGGTTTTGATATCCAGAAATACAATGGTCATGGTCTGATTTTTTTTGGTGATGAGTGATCGCTGGCGACGGTCTTCGTTTAAATCTACGCAAAGTTTCAGCCAGCATCATACCAAAATGAACAGCTTCACCGTTTTCAGCCATCGCGGAAACACCCGCCTTTTTAATATGCCATCACTCAATTTTGGAACCGGTACCAGCCGCCAGAATCGTCAAATCTTCTGTTCTGCTTTACTTTTCACGCCTCAAATAGATATACTGCCATCTCTTTACCCCGAACGATTCTGCCCCGGACGTTCCCCGCCGGGGGTTGACACAACCATTAAACCTAACGCCCGTGCATTCTACATTCTTGAATGATTCCACCATCTTCGTTCATATCTTCTCTATTTTCATCGTCATTCTGCTGCTGGCTGGATGCAGCAAAGACGGGGACTCCGATCTAAAAATCAGCTCTTCCCCCATAACTATTGAGTGGAACCTGATCTCTAATTTTGAACCGGAGAACAAGCACCGGGCCGTTCTCACGCTGACCAATACCGGGGAGACGCCGCTGCCGGCTGACGGATGGACGCTCTACTTCAATTCGGTGCGGATGCTGGATCCGGAGAGTTTCCCGGAGCAGTATCGCGTGTCTCACGTGAACGGATACTTTTTCAAGCTGGAGCCGACCGAACGGTCCACCACCATTGAACCCGGCGAACGCAGGGACATTGAGTACCTTGCCAACTATTTTGCCATCAAATCATCGGATGCCCCGGAGGGTTTCTATTTTGTATTCGATGATGGATCAATCAAGGATGTCGAGTCTGTTACGGTCCAACCGTTTACGGGAAATGAACAGCACCATCGTTCACCGAATGACAACATCCCCATTCCCGATCCGGAGTTTACCTTCACAAAAAACAGCCGCCTGGAGCTGTTGGACGAGGGGCAGCTTGAAAGCATCACGCCAACCCCGGCGGAACAGGACCTCGCGGAGGGAACCTACCGGTTTCCGGATCCTCTCACCATCGCCTACGATTCCCTCTTTACCCGGGAGGCTCGTTTCCTGGCGGATGCTGTGAGCCGAGAGCTGAGTATCGAAACCCGAATGGTCTCCGAATCCGGGCCTGAATCGGTCGACGGCGTTCTCTTTACTCGGACAGATCAGCGGTTCACTTCGCCGGAAGCGTATGCGATCGATATTTCACCCGAGCGGATCACCCTATCGGCCGATGAGCCCGCTGGTGCATTTTACGCGGTTCAATCCCTGCGCGCCCTGATTGCAAACCGGCCGGGAGAGGTGCCGGAGATCCGGTCCCGCTCGATCACGGATCAGCCCGCTTTTGCTTACCGGGGCATGCACCTGGACGTCTCCCGGAATTTTCAACCGGCGGAGAGTGTCAAGCGGCTGCTCGATATTATGGCGCTCTACAAACTCAATAGATTTCATTTTCACCTGACCGATGATGAGGGGTGGCGCCTGGAGATCGATTCCCTGCCGGAACTGACGGAGGTAGGCGGACGGCGAGGCCACACAGAAACAGAGGAAAACTACCTCTTCCCGGTTTACGGGTCCGGTCCGGATCCTGCACCCGAAGCCTCGATGGGTAGCGGGTGGTATACGCGTGAGGAGTATATCGACATCCTGCAATACGCCGCCGAACGGCATATCGAGGTGATTCCCGAAATTGATGTGCCGGGGCATGCACGGGCGGCAATCATCGCCATGAGAGCACGGGCTAACCGCCTGATGGCCGAAGGTGATACCGTTGCCGCAGACCGCTACAGGCTGGATGAGCCGGCGGATTCCTCCTCGTATCAATCCGTGCAACATTATACCGACAACGTCATCAACGTCTGCCAGGAGTCAACCTACCGTTTTATGAACGTGGTGATTGATGACGTTATCGCCATGCACACTGACGCCGGTGTGCCGCTGAACATGATTCATATGGGCGGTGATGAGGTACCCCACGGAGCGTGGGAGCAATCGCCGGCTTGTGGTGCCCTGCTGGCCTCAGCCGACATTGGCTCAGTGGGACAGCTGCCCAGCTACTTTTTTGGCCGGATGATCGATAAGCTTGCATCTGAAGGGATCAAAATGGGCGGCTGGGAGGAGGTGGCTCTCCGTGAAGATGAAGAGGGATCAGCAGGCATCAACCCCGAGTTTACGGACCGGGCGATTCCCTACGTCTGGTCGAACATCTGGGGTGGCGGAACAGAAGATCGCGCCTACCGCCTGGCAAACCAGGGCTACAAGGTGGTGATGTCTCACGCCTCCAACTTCTACTTTGATTTTGCCTACAATAAACACTGGCAGGAACCCGGGTTCTACTGGGCAGCCATGTTTAACACCGAAGCCCCCTTCAGTTTTATTCCATTTAACCTTTTTAAAAACGCCACCCGCGACAGCTACGGAAACACGCTGCCGGATGATTATTTTGATGATATGGCTCAACTCCGGGAGCAGTCAACCTCAAATATACTCGGTTTACAGGGTCAGCTCTGGACCGAAACCGTAAATGAACCCGGGAGAATGGAGTACATGATTCTGCCGCGATTGCTGGGCCTTGCCGAACGCGCCTGGTCCGGGCAGCCCGGCTGGAGCCGGTACGCTGATGCCGGCCGGATGGAGCAGGAGCGTGTGGCCGTCTGGAATGAGTTTGCCCATCGCATCGGCACACTGGAGATGCCCCGGCTGGACCGGCTCTATGAGGAGATCGGGTACAGGATTCCTCCTCCCGGTGCAGTCGTTTCAAACGACACCTTGCGTGCCAATATCTCACTGCCGGGTTTCGTGATCCGCTACGAGACCAATGGGCAGGAACCGACCCCTGACTCACCGGAGTACACCGGGCCCGTCAAGCTCTCTCTGGGAGATCGCGTTCGGCTTGCAGCGTTCAGCACAACGGGCCGTTCCGGCAGAAGTGTCGTTGTAGAAAATTGACGGAAGAGGTCTCAAAGATCCTTATATTAGCCTGCGAACGGTTAAAATGAACCATTTATGATTGAAAACGAGCATTTCGTCACCACGCCGGATGGCAATGATCTCTTTCTTCGGGTGATGACGCCCCACGGGGAATCACCAAAAGCTCTTGTACTGATAACTCACGGGCTGGGAGAACATTCGGGGAGGTATCTCCGATTTGCCGAATATCTGACAGAGCGCTCCTATGCCGTGGCGGCCTACGACCACCGGGGCCACGGGCAGACCGATCCGGACGACTTAGGGTTTATCCCCGGAGATGACGGCTTCCACCAGATGGTAGATGACCTGGCTTTGATGGCCGGTGAAACCAGCTCCATGTTTCCCGGCTTGCCGCAAATCCTCTTTGCCCACAGTATGGGCTCTTTCGTGACACAGCGGTTCATGCAGCTGCACGATACCGATGCTGCAGGAGTCATCTATTCCGGCAGCAACGGCAATCCGCCCGCCCTGATTTACGCCGGCCGGCTGCTTGCACGGCTCATTGCCGCAATTAAAGGGGATGAGCACAGGAGCGATCTTATGCGAAACATTACATTTGCACCCTACAACGCCCGCTTCAAGCCCTCGCGCACCAGGCACGACTGGCTTTCGAGGGATCCCGATGAAGTAGATGGCCACGTGAACGATCCGCTCTGCGGGTTTACCCCGTCGGCTTCTTTTTTTGTGGATTTTTTCAGCGGCCTGATATCGCTTCACAAGCACGAGCCGTTTTCAGGCCGGCAGCCCAATACCCCGCTGATGATCATCTCCGGCACCAAAGACCCGGTATCTGCCATGGGAACCGGCATCAAGCGACTTGAGAAGAAGCTGCGGACAAGCGGCGCATCGAAGCTGACCGTGGTTGAGTATAAAAACGCCCGGCATGAACTCCTCAATGAGATCAACCGTGATGAGGTGATGGACGATATCCTGAACTGGATAGAGAAGACCCTGAAAGCAAAACCGTCACCGAACCCGGCAACTTCATGAACGGATCTTCGCCAATGTACGGCTACACCGGGATCAGATCTGCTGCCAACCTCACGATACGATTCATATCTTCAACCTAATAGATCCAACATTACAAGATCATCCGTTATGAAACGACTCACGACCATCCTCTTCGGCATTCTCCTTTTTACTCCCGCCTTACTAAACGCGCAGACAACCGGCGAGTGGCGGCCCCTGTTTAATGGCGAAAATTTTGACGGCTGGATGGTTCCCGACAACGATGGCGGCCACTGGCGTGTCACAGACGGGGTGATCGACTACGATGCACAAAGTGAGGCAGAGGGAGATAAAAACCTGTGGACGAACGAGTCGTTTGAAGATTTTGAGCTGCGCGTAGAGTGGCGGCTGAAAGAGACTCCCTACGTGAACCCGAATGTGATGCTGATCCGCCCGGATGGCCTGCCGCAGCGAAATGCCGATGGTGAGATCGTGAGACTCTCAATGCCCGATTCTGACTCCGGCATCTACGTTCGGGGTACATCTAAAGCGCAGATAAACATCTGGAGCTGGCCGGTCGGGTCCGGTGAAGTTTGGGGGTACCGGACCGACCCGGCGATGAGTGATGAAGTAAAAGCCGCCGTTACGCCTGCTCGATTTGCAGATCACCACATCGGGGAGTGGAACCGGTTTACCATTACAATGAAAGGCGATCGCCTGATTGTAGAACTGAACGGCCATCTTATTATTGACCAGGCGCAGCTCCCCGGGGTACCTGCGTCCGGCCCCATTGCCCTGCAACATCACGGCAGCCGGGATGATGATGGAAACTGGGTCAGCCCGCCATCACTGGTGCAATTCCGGAATATTGAAATCCGTGAACTGTAAACGGGTATTCTTCCCGTATCAACATCTTCACGCGGACTACCCACAGAACGTGCAGCACCTGGGGTATAAAACCACAATTCCATGCCCGTTTCTACTGCCGGTCTACCTTCAGACGGAATTTTTCATATAGTTCGCGGTGAGCGTCCACCATGTCGATTTTACGGCCCTGTATGTAGGCCTGCTCAATTTTGGTGCTGTACTCCAGTGGATTTCCGTTGGTGATAAGCAGCGTGGCATCTTTTCCCACCTCAAGCGATCCAACACGATCCTCGATTTCAAGAATTTCGGCCGCAGACAGCGTTACCGATCGAACGGCTTCGTCGCTTTCCAGGCCATAGGCGATTGCGGCGCCGGCTTCATATGGAAGCCGGAATGTGTACGGGGCGCTGGATCCCCCGGCAATGGCAAATCGTACCCCGGCATCATGAAGTTTTGCGGGCAGGCTGTAGCGGTTATCATACCCCTGCCAATCTCTGTCCGGGGCATCAAGCACCGAGGTTATGATGACCGGGACCTCTTTTTCAACCAGGTGAGCTGCCACAAGGTGAGCGTCACGCCCGCCCATAATAATTAGCCTCACATTTTCTTCCTCGGCAAACGTTATGGCATCCTGAATTTGCCGCAGCTCGTTTGCCTCTACAACAACCGGCCGATCTCCTTCAAGAAATGGAATCATCGCCTCCAGTTTTGAATCTGTCTCTTTACGGGACGCATTGCCGGCCGCTTCGGCCTCCACGGCTTTGTGATACGCCCTTGCATTCGCAAACAGGTCGCGCAGTTCCATCAGTTCGTCTTCATACTCATCCCCGGGAGATGGCCAGTTTACAATTAACCCGAGGCTACCTTTCAGCAACATATCTTCCCACGACCAGCCATCAAGCATCATCGCGGACGACTGTCCAGGCACCAGGCCGCCTCCGGGGGTCGTTACGGCGGTTAGTACTCCCGCCGTTCTCGCCGTGCCGATGTGGCGGCTTTCAGGGTTGAACGCAATGTGCGTGGTAGCATTTGGATTGATGCGCCCCTGTTCATTGATATCAACCGTCATGCCCACTGCACCGATTTCATAAATTCCCATGCGGCTGTAGCCGTCAATCAGGCCGGGATAGACCTGTTTGCCCGATATGTCGACCCGTTCGGCATCGTTGGGCACGTCCACAATGGTGCCAACGGCCGTAATCACGCCATCCTCAAACAGGATCGTTCCGTTTTGTATCACATCGCCGGAGATGGTGTGGATGGTGCCGCCTTCAAGCGCAATGGGGCGCTCCTGGGCCGGGGCGGGTGTCTGGGCGAAGGATGGAGTGATCATAACCATGCATAAAATCAACAGGGCTGCCATCAGCACCATAGATCGACTGCACATTGCAGAAACCGTTTGGTTCGTCAGCGGAAGTATAGCTGTATTGGATTGTGTCATTTTCATCTTGTTTTCAGTTATCACGATTTCGGAGTGTGGATGGGCGGAATTGCATTCAGACTTTTTCATCAGTTTTCCTCCAGGATAAACTGAATTAACGCCGCGCGATCCTCTTCGATCTGCTGCCGGAGCCTGCCATCTTCCTCAATATCAAAGTATTTGCGTCCGTCGATCCAGGTCTGTTCAGCTTTTGTAAATGTAGAGAGTGGGTCGCCATTCCAGATCACGAAATCCGCATCCTTGCCCGCTTCCAGCGATCCCACCCTGTCATCAATGCCCAAAATTTTGGCCGTGTTGATTGTGACGAGCGCCAGGGCCTCCTCGGGCTCCATACCGGCACGCACCATTTTTGCTGCCTCCCAGTTCATTCGCGAGGCGATCTGGCTGTTATCGGAATGCAGTGAGGTCAGCACACCCGCCTCGGTCAGCAGTTTGGCATTGTAGAGCGTGCCGTCGTAGGCTTCAATTTTGAATGAAGACCAGTCCGACCAGACCACAGCACCCACCCCGTGCTCGGCAAGTTCAGGCGCTACTTTGTACGCTTCAACTGCATGATGGAACGCTTTAATCGAAAATCCAAAGGATTCGGCCAGTTTTGTCAGTGCCAATATTCCATCCTGCCGGTAACTGTGCGACTGCACGTAAATATCCTCATTCAGGATATTTACAAGCGCCTCCATCCTCAAATCGCGTCGAGGCGGAATTCCCTCACCGGTATCGTTCCAACGCTCCCAGCGGGCTTCATAATCCCGCGCCATGGAGAATCGATCCCCGATGATGTGCTGGGTTCCCATCCGGGTTTCCGGGTAGCGGTCGGACCCCACTCTCTTGGGATTTTCACCAAGAGCAAATTTCACTGTTCTCGGGGCCCCTTCAAATTTAAGATCGTCTGAAAGTGCGCCCCATCGCATTTTAATATGCTGGTTCTGCCCCCCGATTGGATTGGCCGACCCGTGCATCACGTGTGCTGTCGTAAGCCCGCCGGCCACCTGCCGGTACATCCATATGTTGTTGATGTTCAGCACGTCCCCGATTCGAACTTCCGGGACGGTGGCATTTCCAACCTCGTTGACTCCGTCAACACCGGAGTGAATGTGGGGATCAATCAGGCCGGGTGTAACATGCATGCCGCTGCCGTCGATCTCTACCGCACCGGAGGGAGCATCCAGGGATTGCCCTACATCGGCAACACGTCCTTCCTCAATCAGGAGATCGCCATTTTCAAGAATACCCTGCTCGCCCATCGTCCAGATGGTTGCATTGCGTACAAGGATGGCTTCCGGCTGATCGGGGATCGACTCGCGGCCGTACTCCATATTTGGACGGATCTCAGCAAGCGCAAGATCCCGATCCGGGAAACTGACCTCGTCAAGTTCAACCGGTTCAACAGCAGCCGTGCGCTCTGCACTCCAGAATACCTCTTCGCCGTCGGGCAGTTCGGCCCAGCCTATCAGTTGATCACCGCTCATGGACGCCGTCAGACGAATCATGCCGTCCATCTGCAGGTCCTGGCCCGGGAACGACGCCCTGACCCTGCGGGCCTGGTCTTCGATAGAGACCTCGTTGAAATCAATCGCTACCGTATCAATGGTAATCGTTCCGCTCAACTTGGCCGGGGTGCCTTCAATATCGATGGTACCTCGGATCGAGTTATTAGAAGAGGCAGCTGTCCAGGTGCCGCGCGGGTCGGTCACCGGCTCAGGGTCTACGCGATGGCGCTCACCATCGACCCATACATCCAGTACCTTTGCCTTTTTTTGAAACAGATCACCGTTGGTAACCACCAGGTTTGCAGCTTTTCCAGGTTCAAGCGTTCCGTGTGTATCGTCAATTCCAAGCAATGTGGCTGGATTCACCGTCAATGCCGCAAGCGCATCCTCAGGGTTCAGCCCGGCATGGACGGCCTTTTGGAGATTTGGAAGGAAATCACTTTTCTTATCAAGGCCATCGGTCGTAAAAGAGAAAGAGATTCCGGCGTCTGCAACACGCGCCGGATTTTCAGGTGCGAGATACCAGTGCCGCAGTGTGGAAAGATCCTCATTCAGTGCATCTTCCGGAGTATCGACGTCCGGCGTTTCTGGAAACGCAAGCGGAAGTATAATGGGAGTGCCGGCATCGGATAATACATCAAGGATCCGGTATTCGTGGCCGCTGCCGCGAATCCAGGAGGTGATATCGAACTCATCATTAAACCTGAGGCTTCGGAGCACCTCTTCATCACTGTTTGCGGCGAATAACAGGGGCATTTGCCCACGCGCTGCATCAACGAGTGCCTCCAGTGCCACGTTCGATTCCGGGCGCTCAAGTCCTTGCGGATTCTCCCTGTACACCTCGTGTGCACGCCGATACCAGTCAGCATCAAGCAGCGTTTGCCGGATAAAGGCGATGCCGCCGATGGAGGATGTGGGATAGCCGTAGCCAAGATCCCAGCTGCGGGTCAGTGCCACCGATTGCGCAACTTCGTCGCGAATAACGCGGGCCGATACATCGCCACTGCCAAGGCTCATCACTGCCGACTGTCCTCTGAAAATTCCCAATGGCAACACAGCGTTCGCCGCCGTAAACCCAAGGTTACGCAGATCTTCACGTCCATCGTCTTCCGGATTATACTCCGTCTCTGCTCTCAGGTGTGCACGAAGCTGCACATTCCAGGATTGATTGCCACGATCCAGTTCCTCACGTGGTTCCTGCATTCCCACTCCGGAGTAGGGATCGATAAATCCCGGGTAAATTGTCTTCCCACCGAGGTCCCAGATACGAGCATCAGCCGGAGGCTCTGCGTCGCTGCCTATCGCTTCAATGATCCCGTTTCGGATCACCATAGTGCCACTCTCTATAACCTGGCCCGGTGCCGTGATGATGGTGGCATTGGTAAGCGCATGCACCGCTGGCGGGTTCTCGTCAATACCGTTGACCGGTGCTGTTTGGGCAAGCACATTAACGGAAAAAAGAGCTGCCAGAAGCATAAAGGCGAACGCTCTAATCCCGGTCGTTCGTGTTTTTGTAAACCTGCGATGACTCATATTCATATGCGTTTTTTGATTTTGAAGTGTACTCCGTTTTCCGGCTTTTGCAATGATCTGCGGAATGCTTTGCTGATAATGACTGGCCATTTCATAAACCAGGACATCATCTCATGGACGATCCGCGATGATATCGATTAGATAAAGTTGCATTACAACCTTTGAAAATACTATTTGAGACGTGCTTGTAAAGCTAAAAGTTGTAAATAGAGAAGGCTGAGCGAGAGGAAGGGATGAAAGCGTTCATCACCGGTCGACAATAACCGATGAACCCCTTTGTTGAGACGTGAGATTCATAGAGTAGCAAAAAAATAGCACCCCCCCCAATTCTACGTAAATGGAGTGTAATCTACGGTGATGCAGAAAAGAGACCCTATAACGATTCATCCCACTCTGCAGCTGTTTGCCGGGCGTAATCATACGGTTTACTCCTCACGGTCTGGGGGATTCCGGGAATTTTTTCGAGCCTGTAGCACATCAGCCCGACAATCAAAAGCCAAAGTGAAAAAAAAGTTAAGAGCACTGAAACCATGTTATTTCCGAACGGACCGTATTGGTCAATAATGAAGCGAAGGTCATGTAACGGACCTGCGGTTAATGACTCTCCCCCGGCGAAAACAGCGGTAGCAGTAATACAAAAGATTAGCAACGCTGTCCATACAACTTTTAGCGATCTCTTCATGGTGTTCCCCACATCTGATTATTTATTTAAATTAAAGGTTCGGTGATTCCATTCAAAATTAACTTACTATTACCTCCATTCGATTCCCTGCCGTTTTGCTGTATAGAGGATAAAGTCCTCCGCCGGCTGACGGGTCGATTCAGCGAATCAGCGTCCATCGGATATCCCGTATTTATGTTTAAAAAATTCCCTTAACTCCCCTTTTTTCTACCATGGGCATCCCGTTGGGAAAAGGGTGACTCTCATTGCCATTATACCTTCGCCTTGCTGAGCGAAAAATTTCTTGGTGATAAATCCGTGCTAAAGCTTCACCTGAAGACTCAGTCGCGGATAAAAGCCGGGCATGGCGCGTTCAACGGGCTTGTACCCGGTCACTGTTCCGTCATCTCGCTTAGGCTCTAACCGCCGGTCCAGTGCATTTTCCCGGTTAAATATGTTGACCAGGTCCAGCCGTATATCGACATCTGCACCTCCGGCAGATGGCTGATACATGAGGGACAGATCTGCCTGGAGAAAAGGGCTCAGCCTGTCGTTTCCGGGAGTGCTGAAGGAGCGGTCAGGGGTCGGCTCTGCGTCTGCAACCTGTAAAAAGTTATAGTAAGAGTCTCTAAACGCCCAGGATCGTCCCCAAACACCCTGCCATTTAGCAGCCGCGGTTACCACTGGTGTCAGGTGAACCATGGCCCGCAGGTATGCTCTGTGAGGATCGCTCCAGGGTGCCGGCACGGTTTTTCCAAACTGCGACTCCATGTTCAGCCTCGTGTAGCTGTAGTCGTATCCCAGCGTTACGGAATAGGTACCCTCATCAAACCAATGGCTGGCACGCACACTCCCGCCGAGTGCGCTCATTTCCGTCGATTCTGCAAAGGCACGGACCTCCGACCGGTCAAGATTTTCGCCGCCCAACAGGTTTTGGTAGGAGGTAATCGTTGTGACAGGCTGCCACTTGTAGAAAGCTTCGAGCCGGAGTGTGCTCGCCTCTGAAAACGCGGCGTACCATGACGCTGCAAGGTGATATGATTTCGGTATCCCGGCCGTCCCCGCATGCGACCATACCGAAAATGACGGGACCACCGCACTTGCACCCGTATTGGTAATGGAATACTGATTTATAAACTGCCTGTAGAGACCGCCCGATAGTTTGGCCGACCAATATCCTATCCTTGAATCGGGCTCATCATACTGAAGGGATACGCGAGGTTCAGCATAAATAGATCTCTTTTTGTCAAGATATGTAAACCGGCTGCCCAGCGAGAGTTTCCAGTACTCCCCGAACCTGTAGCTGCCCGAAAGGTGTGAACCGATCATCGTTGATTTTACATTGGCAAAGATCGGAAGATAATCTCGTTCTTTAACATCAACGTCTGAGACCACACGATCAGCCTGAAGACCGATGGTACCACTCGCTGAT
>JAAAOB010000076.1 GCA_009909035.1 Bacteroidota bacterium | reverse complement strand
TTCAGATTCCACCTCACGGCGGACACCCTTGCCCTCAGCTAACACTTCCTGTCATCAAGGCGTGTTCGGGACTTTCACCCTATAGCAACTGCGCCATGCTGGGCGCACAACAAAAAAAGGCACATCGAATAAACAATGAGCCTTTTTGATCATATCACAAAAATCCGCAACGTTATAGTTGATACGCTGCGGCCCTTTTTAGAGCGATCTATTTACCCCGACCACGCCTCAACATCATCGTATACTTCGGCAAACTGCAGCCGGTTGCCATCCTTGCCTACAGTTGCCTCGTAGGTGATAGATTCACGCTCATCTTCTCGCTCGATCAATTGTTTTGCCAGTTGGTTCACAATCTGAGTTTGAATAACACGCTTCAACGGGCGCGCTCCATAGACCGGGTCGTACCCGCGCACGGCAAGCCAGTCTTTCACGTTTTCCGGGACCTCCAGTGTGACGTGGTTTCGTTTGAGCATTTTGTGTATTCGATCAAGCTGAATATCCACAATTTCGCGAATGTGGGTTTTGTCAAGCGGATGAAACACAACCACATCATCTATCCGGTTCAGAAATTCAGGACGAATGGTTTTGCGCAGTCGCTCCAGAAGTTTGTTCTGCAGGTCCATATAGGTGGTTTCATCCATCTCGCCGTCCGATTTTTCAATCTCTTCAGATATCAGATGCGAGCCAATGTTGCTTGTCATAATCACAATGGTGTTGGTAAAATCAACGGTTACGCCTTTATTATCGGTCAACCGGCCATCATCCAGCACCTGGAGCAGAATGTTAAACACATCGGTGTGTGCTTTTTCTATCTCGTCCAGCAAAACAACGCTGTATGGTTTCCGTCGAACCGACTCTGTTAACTGTCCACCCTCTTCGTACCCAACATAGCCCGGAGGGGAGCCTACCAGGCGGCTCACACTGTGTTTCTCCATGTATTCGCTCATATCGATCCGGATCATGGCATCTTCATCATCAAACAGAAATTCAGCCAATGATCGCGCCAACTCGGTTTTACCCACACCGGTTGACCCCAGGAACATGAACGAGCCGATGGGGCGTTGTTCATCCTGCAGGCCGGCCCGGGACCGTCGTACGGCATCTGAGACCGCTTCGATTGCCTGGTCCTGCCCAATGACCCGCTGATGAAGCTCATCCTCCAGCTTCAGCAGCTTTTGGCGCTCACTCGACAGCATTTTTGTAATGGGAATACCAGTCCAACGCGAGACGATATCAGCAATTTCTTCGGCCTCAACCTGCTCTTTGAGCAAAGACCGGCCCTCTTTCACCTCGTTGAGCTCCTCTTTTGTTTTTGCCAGGTCTTTCTCGAGCTGACTAATTGTTCCATATCGCAGTTCGGCAACTTTCTCGTAATCTCCTTCACGTTCAGCTTTATCCGCTTTGTTTCTGGACGTTTCTATTGCCTGTTTGAGTTCCCTGGTCTTCTGGATTAATCCTTTCTCCATATCCCACTGTGCGCGCATGGATTTGCGTTGCTCTTCAAGATCAGCCAGATCCCTCTCATTCGATTTAAGCTTGCTCTCATCCTTTTCACGTTTCAGGGCTTCGCGTTCAATCTCAAGTTGTCGTATTTGCCGTTCAATTCTATCCAGTTCCTCCGGCATGGAATCAATTTCGAGCCTCAGCCTCGATGCAGCTTCGTCAATAAGATCGATCGCTTTGTCCGGCAGAAACCGGTCTGAAATATACCGGTGAGAAAGTTCAGCTGCAGCCACAATAGCAGAGTCTGTAATTCGAACACCATGATGAACCTCGTACCGTTCCTGCAAACCTCGCAATATTGATACCGTGTCTTCAATGCTTGGTTCTCCTATAAACACAGTTTGGAGCCGTCGTTCCAGTGCTTTGTCTTTTTCGATATATTTTCTGTATTCGGTAAGTGTTGTTGCACCGATGGCATGCAGTTCTCCGCGTGCAAGTGATGGTTTCAGAATATTTGCAGCATCCATTGAACCTTCCGTGGCACCGGCTCCCACAAGTGTGTGAATTTCATCGATAAACAGAATCATTTCGCCGTCGGAATCCATAACCTCTTTCACAACCGCTTTAAGCCGTTCTTCGAACTCTCCTCTGAATTTGGTTCCGGCAACCAGTGCTCCCATATCCAGTGCCACAATGCGTTTGGTTTTTAACCCTTCAGGAACATCTCCCCGCACAATACGAAGGGCCAACCCTTCGGCAATGGCGGTTTTTCCCACTCCCGGCTCACCAATCAGGACCGGATTATTCTTGGTTCGGCGCGACAGGATTTGCATTACACGGCGAATCTCCTGATCGCGGCCGATCACAGGATCGAGCTTATTTTTTTCCGCCAGTTCGTTAAGGTCACGCGCGTACTTTTTCAGTGCTTCGTACCGGCTTTCAGCGTTTGGATCGTCCACGGTTTGTGATCCTCTCACGCTCTTCAGCACCTCCAGGATTTTCTCTTCCGTAACGCCATTTTTTTTCAGATAGCTGCCCGGTTCGCCGCTTGAAGAAATAATACCCAAAAGCACATGCTCGGAACTGATATATTCATCGTCAAGACTACTGGAAAATTCCTGTGCGCTGTCAAACACTTCTTTTGTGTGATTCGATAGATACTGTCCGGATACGGACGCACCTTTAACAACAGGAAAGGTCTCAATTTGGCGATCCAGCTCCTCCCGAAGTGCCGGCAATGCTATGCCAATCTTCTTTAAAATTGACAGCACAACGTTTTCAGAATCACTTATAAATGCCTTTAAAACATGCGCCGGCTCAACGGCCTGGTGGTTGCTGTTTTGAGCCATTTCAATGGAAGCCTGAATGGCTTCCTTCGCTTTGATCGTGTATTTATTAAAATTCATAATGGTCGGATTATTTTGCTTTTACTTTCTATGTTGCTAAAAGCATACCACCTGCAAAAATCTGACGGATTTGCAGTTGCCATCTATCTGAAGAGGCGGATATGACCGTTTGACAACGATTTTAAGTGTGCAACGGTAATAGATGGCGGGCTACTGTCAAAAAGAATCGGGAAAGGCAGGACGTATCATCGATCGACCGGAAGATCAGTCAAAAAAAAAAGCGGCCCCTAAACGGAGCCGCTTTGAATTCGTGGTAATAAATCAGGAGTTATTTTTGACTGCGTGATTCCACAATCTGTTTTTCCTGAATGCTGTCAACGAGCACTCTGAATGCTCCGTTTGCATCATTTGACTTGATCAGGGGCATGAGCTGGCTTGTAACACCAAAGCTTTCCTGGTCTGTCAGATATGAAAGCGTAAGAAGAGCTTTGTATCGGATCACGTGGCTATCGTTTTCGATAGCAACTTCTCTGATCTGCTCCACTACTTTATCCGAATCAAATGCAGGGTTCATTGTTTTGAACGCTATGATGTTAAACATTGTGGATTCCAGCACGCCGTTGACGTTTGATTCAAGTCCGTAAAGAAGCGTTCGCTCCATTTTTTTAAACTCGGGTGATTCGCTGGTCAGCGTAGTCGTACTGAGTGTATCAGCCGTCATGCTATTCGCATTTACAAATTCTGCCGACGTGAATGTGATCACGACGATCAATAGTGTTGTGATGGATTGAATGATAGATTTCATGTGGTGTACTATTTTTTTTCGATTACAACAGCCGTAACTGTTTTGGTTCGCCAACAAGTTATCACCCT
>JAAAOB010000008.1 GCA_009909035.1 Bacteroidota bacterium | reverse complement strand
GACTAAAACCATTTTTTTCACTTTTCACTTTTGCCGTCTCATTCTGCACCCTGTACCCTGCACCTGCCAGCGCTTTTCTGGTCCCGGCGGATGCCGGGGAATCTCACCAAAGAATTTGCAGCCTCCCAAACCCTCCGTCAAAATAGGCGCGGGAGGCGTCGTCGCGTTCCCCGCCAAAGCCGTGGGTAAGATCGCCGTCCAGGTCGAGTGAGGCTCCGAGGGTGAGAGAGGCTTGTTCAGAAAAGCGAAAGCCGATGCCGAGCGTCAGTCGTTCGTTTCGTCCGATAACATGGTTTGGGTAGTAGTTCCTGTAATTAATGGCGCGGACAACAGTGGAAGCCGTGTCAAAATGAGGGGTGCGCCAGTCGCCGTTGTGTTCAAGGTAGAAGGTTAACAGGCGATCATCGGGAGCGTAATAAATCCGGGTTTTGTTGAACTGCCGTGTTTCATGAAAATTGAAGGGGTATCTCTCCGGCAGACGGTCGTAAAATCGTATGTTCTCGTCTTGCGCCGCAGTAGCGTCTGGATTCTCATCAAACTGCTCATCGCGGTTCCGTTCGGTCCAGAACCACTGCTCAATACCAACGCTCCGCCACCGCCAGGTGAGGTAGATGCCGCCGCGCTGCTGGATTTGACGATTGCCAAAGTCGAGTTCGTACCCGGAGCCGGGCGCGGGCATCCGCTCCATCCGGGCAAAGGTGCGCTGGTAGATGATGCCGGCGGTCAGGGTCTTCCAGGTTGCCTCCAGCAGGGCGGCCTGGTAGTTGGCCCAGTTGTTCTGCAGGTAGTTTTGGTCGGGCAGTTCCAGCCGGGAGACCTCGGCACTGCTTTGGGGCTGGACGGCGGCTACGGCCTCCCCGCGGAAGATGCCCACCTGCGGGCTCTGCAGCCGGAGGGTGTAGAGCACCGGGATGCGGGAGTAGAGCTGGCGGACCTCAAAATCGTTTTTTCGCTCTTCGGAGAGATCGCTCACCACGTTGTTGGCCCAGTCGAGGGCGGTTATCTCCGCGGTAACGGTGCCGCGATCGGTGTTTCCGTAGCGGTAGTAAAACGAGGCGTCCAGGTCGGACTTGGCCTGGCCCAGCGTGTGGGTCACACCCAGCCGGTGCCGGCGGCCCAGCTCCCGTGTGTAATCCAGATGGATAAGTCCGCGCCGGGCTCGCAAATCTTCCTGCTGGTGGGCGGTGATGTGAAGTGTGGAGCGGTCACTGATCCTGAGGTCACTCCTTAGCTGACTCCGGACGGCAAAGTTGGCGGTATTGAGGCTGCCCACGGAGCTCCGGAACCCGTTTCCGTTGCCGGAATAGTGCCAGCGGTAGTCATCAAAATAGCTGTGGCGGTAGGTAAACAGGTCGAGCTGGTACTCCATGTCCATCGGCACGGTGGTCATCCGGAACAGCCCGCGGTCGTAGGTAATCCCGCCCAGGTTGTTGGCGCGGTCCTTCATAAACAGCCGCAGGTCCGTCTCCCATCCCCAAAGCGTGGCGCGTCGTGGTTCGCCGCTGCTGTTTTGGCCCTGTCCCAGTGCCGCTGCAGGCAGGGCCATGCCCCCCAGTACCAGCACCATCCCGGCCCGGAGGAGGAGAGCGGTCAGCCGGCATCGAAAAACGTCTGTCAATGATATATTCAATGGGGTGGCGGGTTTGGCAATAGAGATTACAAACGAGAACCAATATAGCATTCCGAAACTCGATTTGAAAATCGAGGAGTACGCCTTCGGCGTGTTGACTTGCTGAATCGTTTGGTTTGACACAGCATGCAGCGATCGAAGGATGACTTCATCGGTTCGTCAGTTGATCTAATGGTCGGTTCGTCGGTTTTCCAAGACGATCCACCTCATCAAATGCGTCATTTGGTGGCTCCAGATTCCTTTATACAGCAAACTCATTTAAGGATACCGGAAATGAAAAATCAAAAAACCAGCTCCGATTTCTGCCGGATTAAGTCTATCTTTTGCTTCAAACCAAGACCTGTATTTTTAACAACTATGCCCGATTCACCGACCGTCTCCGATCCTCTTATTTCAGTCCTTCTCAACTGCTTGCACAGGGATCCCCGTCGTTTTCCCGTAAACTATCTTTCGGAGATGGACCGGCAGCAGTGGGATCACCTGGCGGATCTTGCTAAAGAACACCGGGTTGTACCGCAGTTGTATCAAAAGCTTATGACGGCCGGTAATGAGATCCAGACCGACAACTCCCGCTTTTCGCTTGAGCACATGAGCGCCTACAGCCGGCAGGTATCTAAAAACAATCTTCGTTTCTACGGGGAGCTGCACAAGGTGCTGTCATCGCTTGAGGAAAAAGAGATTCCTGTCATTCTTCTGAAGGGAATCTACCTTGCGGAGCATGTGTATGAAAATCGCGGGCTGCGGGAGATGAATGATATGGATCTGCTTTTCAAAAGAGAGCATCTTACACCCGCTTACCTGCTTCTGAAACAAATGGGATTTGAACCATTGAGGCCGGTCAACATTGAACGAATCGATTACATGGCCAACGAGAACCACCATCTGCCAAGAATGATAAAGCCGGAAACAGCCGGTATTGAAGTTCACTGGAATATCGTAAATCCCGGCCAGTCGTTTAGTATCGATCCTGCAGAACTGTGGCAGCGGGCGCGGCAGATCGACTCGGCATATTCTCCAGTATGTACACTCCCTCCAGCTGATCTGATGCTCCACCTTTGCCTGCATACCTCGTATCAACACAATTTTTCCTTCGGCATGCGGCCTTTTTGTGATCTGACGGCGGTGATTGACCGGTTTGATGAAGAGCTGGAGTGGGATGTGGTTTGCTCGCGGTCGGAAGCGTACGGATGGAGCCGGGGCGTACTGCTCTCCCTGGTGATTGCTAAAGACTTTTTAGGTGCAGATGTTCCAGATAACGTCATCAAACGGTTGCAGACGGATGATTTTGGTCCTGCAGTTGTGGATACGGCCCGAAGGCAAATCCTGACAAAAAAAGAAGATTCGAACGAGGCCGGAGATGCTGTTCTAACATTTGCATCTGCCGGGGGCCTGGTTAGAAAAGCCTCCGCCGTCTTCAGCCGGCTGTTTATACCGAAAGAACAGATGTTTGCAAAATACCCGGTTCGTCCGGGCTCCCCGATGATCTATCTATGGTACCTGTTCCGAATTGGAGAGATGATTTGGCGGCACACCTTTAAAATACTGCGCGTATTGAGAGGTGATCCGGAATATACCGGGATCATTGAACGAAAACGAGAGTTGCTATCCTGGCTGGAGAAAAAACAGTAGGTGATTCATTATCTGGTTCTTCCATGATTTACGACAATTACTACACCGTTCGTTCATCTCTCTTTTTTTAACGTAACAGGGATAAATCCAGAATTCGATTTAAATGAATTACCACGGATTCATTTTACGTGGTTTAATTCCCCGACCCTCCGGGTCGGACATGATAAAAGTCCCTCTTTCCCTATCGGGATCCTCCGGGAGAAAGGGGAAGCGATCCCGGCAGCTGCCGGGGGGCGGTAGCTTTTTTTATTGATTTAAATCAACAAAACTTTTCACAGAAAGTCTAAAAGAGGGGAGACGTCCCATTGCCCCCTTTGAATGTTCTGTTGCGGGACGTAGTTTGCAGACCGGATAGTGGCGAAAAATAACCATATATCATTACGGAATGCTGAGTTCAGTTTCCGGTTATAGTTTCGTACTTTTTATGC
>JAAAOB010000155.1 GCA_009909035.1 Bacteroidota bacterium | reverse complement strand
GAGCCGGAGATCTTCAAAAGACAGTACGGTGTCCTGCAGGGTATACGTCGCCGTCCATTCATCCAGCGCCAGGTTACGAAAATTGTCATCGTTCAAGAAAACCGCAAGACGCTCCTGGATCGGGTGCCCCTGCATGCGTGCTTTTGTCATTCCAAAGGTGCCGTCCGCTTCGGATGTGCCCATATCCGGCGTTACAGTTTCGTCAAGCTCAGTAAAATAGCTAATATCTGTGCTGAACTGCCCCGTAATGTATTCATGAAACTGGCTCTCTTCTCCAAGAAAACCGGTGTCCCGGAAAAATATCCCCGCTGCGAGTGTGTCAAGGGATCCCTCAAACGACAGATTGGTTCTGTCGGGGGAGGGGACGTTCCACTCCATACTGCCGGATGCAGTTCCTTCAAATAGCGAGGCGAATAGATCTTCGAGTATAATGGCATCAGGTGTGGTTCGACCTTTTCCGCTGATGTTGGTAATGGGTATCCCAAAGAAAATCAGAGTATCAATCTCGGCAGATACCGTTGAGGTCATGGGCGGCAGATCAATGGGTACCGGTTCGTTGGGGTCTGTCTCTTCTTCCCAATCGATCAGTTCGTCCATGTTGAGAAGCCGGCTTTTGTACGATCCGGATATTGCAGGCATAGTGGATGTACCGGCGTGAGTCTCTTCAAGAAATCCCATATAGTTCGTAACCTCTCCTTCAATCCCGATATCCGATGAGCCGTAATTCATGGAGAAATTTTCCAGGGTCATCCGGTCGGGCCTGATCGTCAAATTACCGTTTAATCCGGTAACCGGTTGCGGGATGGAGTCTCCGGTTGCGCTGACGTTTTGGACCTGCAGAGATCCATTGAGTGCAAGATTGCGTGGATCGCCTGTCTGTCCGCGTACATTTACATTCATTGTTGCATTGCCCGTCAGATCAGATATCCAGGGTTCAAGGGAATAGTATGTAGAGATATCGCTAAACATGGCATTGCCGTCGAATGTGAGGTCGATTAACGGTTCTTCATCCAGGTAATTGGTTACCGATCCATTCATCGCCAGGCTGTTTTGGCCGCTTGTGAACCGGGCCGTGCTGATGGATAGGCTGGAACCAGATGCTTCAGCTTCCAGGACGATATCTTCCAGTGGCCGGCCAAGATCGCGGTGGGCAATGTATCCATCCTGCAGCTGAAATGTACTTCGCTGCAGAAGCTGTTCCATTTGATCCGGGTCGGCTTTCCCCCGAAGTGTGATGTTGGCATCAAACAGTCCCCTGATCTGGAGTGTATCCTCATCGATTGGATAAAAATCCTTGATCGTGGCCAGGTCAAAATTTAACACGGCAGACAGATCTACGCGCCGGTTCTCTTCATCAAGCGGGTTTGACACAGAGCCGTTCATGCTGAACCGGTTGGAGGCAGCCCTGAACCCAGACTCCTCGATTACCACGCGGTCCTGGCTGGCCTGCACTTTTGCGTTGATCTGCTCAATTGGATTCGGCACATCCACATATTGGAGCGAGCCGTCGGTGAGAACAAAATTGCCGTCAAATGAAGCATCCTCCGGCAGGTCGATGCGTCCATCAGCCGTCAGGTCGGCAGCAAGAAGCCCCCGGAGATCCTGGACCCCCAACTCCTCGATTGGGTAAAACTGTGATACTGTCGCCAGGTCCACATCCCCATCAAACGAAACGGAAAACACGGCATCATCATCCAGTGGCCGTTCAATGGTTCCGGACCCGGAGATGCTGTTTTGAGCCGCCCTGGCGCTGAATTCATTCAGCGTTGCAAGGTCATTGTCAACCTCGAGCGAAAAATTTATATCCTCGATTGCATCAGGCAGATCGGGATTTTGTAGAAAGCCGTCGGAAACAGACATCAAAAGATCGAATGCCGGCAGCTCCTCCTCACTGATGGATCCCGAGACGGACCCCTCCAGCTGCAGCGCACCGCGGGTTTGCAGGCCGGCGAGCTGATCTTCATATTCCGGCGGGGCAAGACGCAGCAGTTCACCAAAGTTTTCGGAACTCGACCGGAACTGTATGTCCACGCGGGGTGAGTCTGCACTCCAGCCGGATACAGATCCCGAAAGGTTCAGGCCGAGGCCCCGTATGGAGAGCGTGCTTTCGGTAAGTGTGAGCTGCTCGTTTTCAAGATCAATGCTGGAGGTTTGATTGAGGCTTAATGAAAGATTATCAACATATTGGGATCCCCCCACAACGGCGGAGAGAGAGCCAAGATCAGCCTCCAGATCACTCTCAATGAGATCGGAAAAACGGAGGGAAATCGTGGCGTTCAACCCGTCAAGCATTACTTCCGTGCTGCCCGGATCATCGATATACTCAATCGAGCCCTCCTGTATGATAAAATAGGGGATGGCGATAGCATATCCCTCTTCGGCGGCTGCGGAATCGTCCTCATCAGCCGCAAGATTCATTAAAAAATCGATGTTTGATGTGCTGTCCTCAAACACTTTATAGGTAAGCTTTGGGCTATTCATCCTAAGTTCAGATATGGAAATTTCGTTGCTCAATAATGGAAATAACTCAACGCCAATCACTAATTCATCGAGCGAAGCGACTTCTTCTCCATCCGGATCGGGCAGAATAAACCGATTCAGCTTAACACCGAACTGCGGAAATGTTCTGAAAAATGTAAGCGATATTTGGTCAACCTGAACGTCGGTGCCGATGGTTTCCGTTAAATTGGGCATAATCATCGACTTCAGGCGATCGTCCGTAAAGTAGAGGTTCAGGCCAACAAGCAGCAGGATGAAGAGGATGAGAAAACCGGCTAAAATCTTTAGAAAAAGTTTCATGGACGTCGTTTTTTAGTGAATAAACCAACCGTAAGATAAGATGTTTATGATAACATATTGTTACGATCTGAGCCTGCCGGTTCCGGTCCATAAATTGAAGGTTTTTTCTTAATCGGATAACTCTCCGGCAGGTGTGCGGATGGCCGGCAGTATTCAGAAAAGCGCAGACATTAACGAAGCCGGAATAATCGATTGATATTAAATCCAAAACGGAATTCTCTTGCGAAAAAATCACCGTTTTGGCCGGCGATCAGGTACTGATCGTTCAGCGCACGCGAGGTGGTAAAAAACATCTGGAACACGTGGCCGCCCGTTTCAATATCGATCCCGACCGCCAAATTTGGATCCAGGTTCCTGGCATCCGTGAGAGCCGGTATATATTGAAATGAGAGTGCGGTTTGCGGTTTTATTTTGTATCGCCCGGCCAGGCCGGCTGTATAGTAGTTGTTAACGGCAGGATCCATTACATCTATCTCTGGCCCCACGCGATTGAAGTGAATAAACATCGGCGAGACCTGCAGGCTGAGTTCATCATTGAATTTGCGAGCAATGGGCAGCGAAAACCCGGCGTTTAGCCTGTCCGTGAACTGATAGTTGTCCGGAAGGAAATCCGGGTCCGTGGTGTTGATGCCTCCTGTGGGAATGAATGAAACCGACACGGGAACAGACCCGCTAATATTCTGACGAAACAGCGATAGTTTTGCGTAGACATCTACGATTTTATCCAGGCTGGAACGGCCAATTCCGGCTGAAAACCGTTCGTAGAATCCATATTCAAAGCTAAAGCGTACATTGGCGCCGCCATCAATGCCCCATAAATTCCTTGCGCCGAGTTTCACCTCCCCGAATGTGTGCATAATGGAGTAGTGAAGTTCGCCGCTGCCAAGCGGCTCAGAGGTATAGAGATTGATGTTTTTCGGGGCCATAAATGTGAGCTCTACCGGCCCGTCGGCCTGAACACGCTCACGTTCGAGCTGGGCCATTGAATCAACCGGAACAATCATTAAACATGTGAGCGTCATCAAAAGAATGAGGATACGTTTTGTCATGAAAACTGGGTTTACTATTGATATGATCATTTGAAATCACTGCTTTAAAATCTTTTGAATAAGCATTCGGGGAGTGAGGCAAACGGTCAATTATGTTCTTACTCTCTCTTTAAGGTGATTGAAATGCTTACATCCTGTTCCTGGGCCAGCTCGTAGAATACTACTTGTGGCCTTCTGATATCGTAATCTTCGAGCAATAGAGTCCAGCTTGCTTTCAGGTGCAGTCCGTCTGCTGTTTTTTCGAGCATTCCGGGAATCTCTATTTCTCGCTCCACTCCATGTATTTTAAATTTTCCTGCAGCAACCACTTCCTGTTTTCCGCCTTTCTGAGGATCATAGGGAGAGACTAAACTGCCTGTAAATTCCGCAAACGGGTAGTCGTCCGTTTCGAGGTAGCTGTCCCGCATATGGTTGTTTCGCAGGTTGATTCCGGTATCCAGCGTGGTCAGATCTACATAGAAATCCACCAGGTTCTCTTCTAAATCGATCATGCCGGTGAGATGGTTACTTTTGCCTTTAAATTCCAGTAGCGGGGCAGTAGAGACAAATTCTACGTAGCCGTCATCCGCAACATAGGTTTGAGCGTTTGCCGCCACAGCGGAGGCGCCCAGCATGATAGTTAGCAAGAGTAAAGTCAGAAATATCTTACGAGTAACAACTTCTGGAAAATTCGCATCAGGGGTTCCGTTTATGAAGTCCATGGCTGATTGTTGATTGATTTAAGTTCCGTTTCTAAAGGGTACGAACCGGAAGAGCTATTGGATTGGATAGAACGGATCTTTGATCGGTACATTTGCCAGGCTGTGGAGACCCTGTTTCGTGATGACCGTAGAATCGGTTATCCTTTCGCACCAAAATCTGTTAACAACTTGAACTATGGTGCATCGAAATACTCTGCGCTCCATCGCCTCATCTCTCTTGGCGATACTTTTTGGAGGTGGCGGCTGCGAGGCTCAAAACCAATCAATCGGAGGTGACCGGCAAGCGCTGGTGGAATTTTAGCGATCAAATAAGACACCAGACGCCACGCCTGGCTTTAACGCAGCGTACGACAGTATGTACACGATACTCGATAACCGGGAGGAGCGGGTGAATAGCGTAAATAGCTATGTTGAAATGCCTGTGGATCCAAATTCATCCACGCCGAGGGCGGATGCTTTTGATGACGGGAATGGAATCAATGCAGAACACGTGTGGCCACAATCGCCTGGAGAAGAGATATTGACTCTGATGGACAATCTTAGTTAATTGTTGTTAATCATCAACTTACCTGAAATCTTATGACCGATCTTCTTGCCTCAATTTCTGCACTGCCGGTTCTCATCGCCACTATCATTTATTTTGTTTTGGGCGCTCTTTGGTACAGTCCTCTGCTTTTTGCAAAACCGTGGATGAAAATCAAAAATATACCCGAGGATCATGAAGGTGGGAGCCCGATGGTGTTTGTCCTTTCATTTATTCTGCAGTTCATTGGTGTTTTTTCTCTTGCCCTGTTTATTGAAGGGTTGGGTGGTTACGGAGCTCTCCATGGTGCGCTGATCGGGTTTTTTGCCTCAACCGGATTTGTCTTTAGTCTTGCAGGAGCAACCGGCCTCTTTTCAGAGGTCCCGCTGAAGCTACACCTGATCGATAACGGCTACCATTTAACCGGTCTTACGCTGTCGGGCCTGGTGATTGGTTTCTGGTAACGTTGATATCACCCCGTACAGAGACGAGGCGGAATCAGACACAAACGGCAAAACGGTTAATCAAGCGTATCAAGTGCGGTATCAATACGCGCGATCACGGTTTCTTTTCCGAGCAGTTCCATGGATGAAAACAGATCGGGCCCGAATCCCTGTCCGGTAACGGCTATGCGAAGCGGCATCATCAGCTTGCCGAATCCCACACCATTTTTTTCAATCACTTTTTCCAGGTTTGATTTCAGCGTGGCAGCTTCAAACTCATCTTTATCCAAATCAGCAACAGACTCCCGGTACTGTTTGACAAGATCATGGCTGTCGGATTTCCATTTTTTCAGTGCTTTTTCATCATAAGATTCGGGATCCTTAAAGAAAAAGTCTCCCATCTCAAGAATTTCTTCAATCTTGCTGACTCGCTCTTTCAACAGCGATATGGCTTCCTTCAGGAAATCATCGTTTGGCAGCTCAATTTCTTCCGATTCGGCAATGGAGCGCAATCTTTCAGCCAACTGTTCATTGCTTTGTTCACGAAGGTAGTGTTCGTTATACCAAAGAAGTTTTTTGTGATTGAAAACGGCGCCCCCTTTGCTCACACGGTCCAGCGTAAAAAGCTCACAGAGATCCTTGAGGGAATGAATTTCACTGTCATCGCCGGGGCTCCAGCCGAGGTAAGCGAGGAAATTGACCAGCGCTTCCGGCTCATAATTCTGTTTGATATACTCTTTGGTATTCACGGGAATTCCCTCCTCTTCCGCCTTCCGTTTGGAAAGCTTGCCGCCGCTTGGAGACATGATAAGCGGAAGATGGGCCATTTCCGGAGGCTCCCATCCAAAAGCGTTGTAGAGCAATATGTGTTTCGGGGTGCTGCTGAGCCACTCTTCCCCGCGAATCACGTGGGTAATTTTCATTTCATGATCATCCACTACATTCGCCAGGTGATAGGTTGGCATACCGTCAGATTTCAGCAGTACCTGGTCGTCAAGGCCTTTTGTTTCAAACGAAACATGGCCGCGTATGAGGTCTTCAAACCGAACTGTCTCCCGTCTTGGAACTTTAAGTCGAATAACATAGTCGTCGCCGTTTTTCAGTTTCTTTTCAACCTCATCCTGTGATAGTGTCAGGCTGTTTTTCATCGACTGACGGGTGATCGCGTCGTATTTGGGAGAAGGATTACCGGATTTCTGAAGCCGCTCTCGCATCTGGTTTAACTCTTCAGGGGTATCAAATGCGTAGTATGCATGTCCGTTTTCAATAAGTTTTTCGGCGTACGTGTGATAGAGATCTTTCCGCTCGCTCTGCCTGTATGGCCCGTAGTCTCCACCTGATTCCGGCCCTTCATCGATCTGCATACCGCACCACTCAAGTGAAGAAATAATATCCTGTTCCGCCTCATCAACATACCGGCTTTGATCCGTATCCTCAATACGGAGTATAAACGTTCCGTTGTTGTGCCGTGTAAAAAGATAGTTGTAGAGTGCCGTTCGTAATCCCCCGATGTGAAGAAAGCCTGTTGGTGAGGGTGCAAATCGTACGCGTACAGAAGATGCCATACTGAATGGTTTATTATTTGTTTTTTCAAATTGAAGAAAGCCTCTAAAAATAAGGTTTAATCCCCTGGAAGGCTAATAGAAATCCGGGTTCATCTGCAGAAATACATTTCAATAATCTGTCAAATGTTGTAAACTGAATAAAAGCTCAATATCAAACCCATCTGTATGAAAAAACGTATCGTAAACATTCTCTTATTTCTTTCGGCTGCATCTGCGGCTGGGTTTATTCTGTCGGGATATGGATATCAGTGGGGAATTTGGGGACTGGGTCCCGCTTTTTCACTGCTGCGTTATGGAGCCTATGCATGTGCGGGTTTGTTGGCGATCCAGGTACTGTTCTATTTTTTTGTGAAAGATGGCGATTTTGCCCTAAAAGCGATGGTTTTAGTTGGCGTTCTTCTCACGTTTGGTGTTACCGCTACCGGGGTGTACTGGCAATATGAGGCGCAACGTGTGCCGGCCATACACGATATCACGACGGACCTTGATTCACCACCTGCCTTTGTGGATGTGGTGCGACTTCGGCAAGATGCACCGAATCCGGCAGATTACGCAGGTGAAGAAACAGCAAGGCAACAACGACAGGCATACCCAGACATTCAGCCATTGATTGTTGAAACCGGTAAGCAAGCGGTGATAGATGAAATAGTATCTCTGATTATGGAAAGAGAGTGGAAGCCGGTTGGCATTGACCGGCAGGAAGGCCGTATAGAGGCAACGGAAACATTGGCCTGGTTCGGATTTTCTGATGATGTGGTGATCCGTGTGTCGGAAACCGGAGAAGGTACAAAGATCGACATGAGGTCAAAATCCAGAATTGGACGGAGTGATATTGGCGTGAATGCGGAGAGAATTGATGCTTTTCTGGCTGATCTGCAAAACAGGCTGAAGTAGACAAGAGAGCCACAGTTCTACTAAAAACCGGCAAAATTTGTAGCATCGTGTGAAAAGGAAACAGCTAACAAAAAAAGTCGTTGGATTGAAGCTATGGTGATTTACAGTTTCAATCATGACGACTCGTTTTTTTGGAAAACTGATTCCAGTCTGTTCAGGGGATACCTGACATGTGATGAACAATACTGCAACCACTGGTATTGAAGACTGCCGGATTTGAGGTGAACCTATCTGTAAATACTGAATGAACGTTTATAGAGATCGAGGTTGAGGCATACAGCCAGCATAAGTGAGTTCGCCAAAAAAGCCGACCCGCCATAACTGACAAAGGGCAGGGGCACTCCCATGATGGGCAAGATTGATGTTGCACTTCCGATGTTGATCACGAAATGAGAAAAATAGATGAATGTGATACTAACAATCACAAGCTGGGCAAACGGATGCTTGTGGTCTCCGGCCATAGATAGGAGTTTAAGAAACAGAAAACCGTAGAGGATCAACAGCAGTGAGGATCCGATAAAGCCGAACTCCTCACCAATAACACAGAATATAAAATCGGTCCACTGTTCAGGCAGAAACCGTAACTGTGTTTGCGTGCCCTCCATAAATCCTTTTCCCTGCAGGCCGCCGGACCCGATAGCTGTTTTTGCCTGCAGTACATTCCATCCGGCTCCCTGTGGATCAAGCGAAGGATTGACAAAAGCTTCGATACGTGCCCGCTGATGAGGCTGTAAAACCTGCTTCAGGGCAACTTCAGTTCCTACAATAATTAAAAGTGCCATGACTGCTGATGAAATGGTTATCCACTTTTGTTTTTGAAGAATAAAGATGGCAAATACCAGCAAAAGAGCCGCAATGGCACCGAATATGGGGCTTATCACAGAAAAATACCCGATAATTGCCGGTGATATAATTAAGAGTGAAAGACCATAAGGAAGACCCGACCAAAAAAGTACCACAGGGACAAGAGTGAGAAGGATGAGGGCCGTGCCGGTGTCATTTTGCATCAGAATCACGCCGACCGGGACCAGTATAATGGCAACAGCCGTGAGTGCAGTTTTTAAATTGCCAACCGACATGTTTCGCCTGTGGGTTAAATAGTTGGCAACAGCAAGAATGGTGGCCAGTTTAAGGAATTCACTTATTTGAAGCCTCAGGCCAAATATCGAGAGCCAGCTTCGTCCGCCGCTAACTTCAATACCGAAGAATACCGTGACAACAGCCAGTATAAGGCAGATGGCGTAGACGATATAGGAGAGTGGCTGGAATGTCCTTGGTGATATGAACTGTGTTGATATGAGTGCCACAATCGATAACGAAATCCAGGTGACCTGACGCCAGAAGTTATCCTGAATATAGGAGGGTAAAAATTCAGATACGGGGCCAAGAGTAGCGCTGTAAATGGCGGTAAGCCCGATACAGGCAATCGAAAGCCAAATTAAAATCACCGACCAGCTAAAATCTTTCAAATTAACCATCCGTTTCCTCCAAAGCTCCGGTTTGTTGCTGCCCAGTCTGATTTTCTTCCTGGGCTTGCTCAGATTCCAGTGGGCGGGGTGTAAAATTCAGAACCACATCCATGACGTGTTCACGATTAATTTCGCCCGTCAAATACTGTTCGATAAGCAATGATGCCACCGGAGTGGCTGAAATGGATCCATACCCGGTATTTTCGGTCAGCACAGCGACTGCAATTTCAGGTTTTTCTGCCGGCGCATAAGCAATGAACCAGCCGTGATCTCTGCCGTGTGGATTTTGTGAGGTCCCGGTTTTTCCGGCGGTCCGGATACCAGGAATTTGACCATAGTAGCGGCCACTTCCTTCGGTAACTACATCCAGCATACCCTCATGAACGGCCGAGATATAGGAGGGCTTTATCCATTCAATCGGCTCTTTGTATGGCTGTGTATAACGGACACTGCCATCGCTATAGCGAATCTGTTTTACCAGGTGGGGCTGCACCCTGTAGCCGCCATTTGCAATCGAGGAGGTGGCAACGGCCATCTGAAGAGGTGAGACGGATATCATTCCCTGTCCGATGCCAAGACTAATCAAATCACCGATTCCCCAGTATTGATCACCAAACCTTTGGTTCATGTAGTCGGTGTCTGGCATAATTCCTTGTCTCTCAAATGGCAGATCCACACTGTTTTTTGGGCCCATGCCAAAATCCCGCATTTTGTCGGCCCAGTCATCCAGTCCGCCATTCGTGGCAATTTGGTCCATCATCCAGAAAAAGTAGTAGTTACTTGATTTGGCCAGTGCTTTTTTAAGATTGTAGACGCCCGGATCAGCGGTATCACCGTAGAGTCGGCCTCGGCGATAGGAGCCGGTACTCACAATTTCCATCTCCGGCGTAATCAGCCCTGTATGAAGCCCGTAGAGCCCCATAAACGGCTTGAATGTTGATCCTGGGGGTTGCCGTGATGAAATGGCCCGGTTAAAGAGCGGGCGTAATGAATCCTGATTCACTGATTGCCAGTAGTCATCATCTATTTTCCCTGAAAGGCGGTCCAGGTCGTAATTGGGGGAACTTACAATCGAGAGTATTTCGCCTGTTCGAGGATCCATGGCAACGAGGCCGCCGGTCATTCGCTGCATCAGTTTTTCAGCCAGCGCCTGTAGCTCAGAATCAAGTGAAGTTACGAGATCGGCCCCTTTTTCCGGAGCATTATTTAAATTTCCATCTTCAAAAATACCGACGGTCTGTCCATACGCATTTACCCGGTAGTAATGCGTTCCTTTTTCACCTCGCAAGTAGTCGTCATAAACCCGTTCGATGCCGCTTTTTCCAATCCTGTCCCCCATACGAAGTGACGAATTTTCAGAGAAATCAGATTCTGAGGCTTCTCTAAGATAGCCAAGTGCATGGGATGCAGAAAAGTCAACGGGATAATTTCTTTTGCTTTCAATCTGGTGGCCAATTCCGGGCAGCCTCCAGAGGTTCTCTTCAATAGCGGAGAAAATTTCAAAAGGTACTTCTGTGACAAGCCGGGACGTGCGATGCCAGGAATATTCTTGAGCTTCAGCAATTTTTTCTGAAACAACATCCGGATCCATCTCAAGTATATCGGCAAGAAGAGGTAAACTGTCATATTTAAAATTTGCGGGTGTAACGGTCACGGAATAGATCGGTTGATTTTCAACGATAATATTTCCGTTACGATCAAAGATGAGTCCCCGTGCAGGATTTACAACATCCATCCGCAAACTGTTTTGGCGGCTCAGAGGTTCATACTCCTCATTATCGAGGATTTGCAGCTGGAATATACGTCCCATCATGACCAGAATTCCAAGAAGAATAATCCCCTGAAGAATACGAATTGCGGTCTCTATATTTTTAGTTTTTAGCCTGTCTGCCATAATTATTACGTACGTACAAGGTGCAGAAATCCGGCAAGTGTTGCCGTGAAAATTGTGCTGATAAGCAGCAGTGACATGACGACATATTCACTTGCAAATATACCAGTTAGAGAGCTAACGGTATAAAATAACAAATTATGCAAAAAAGATGCTCCGGCAACAATTAAGAAGATCTGCCATACGAGAAATTTATTTTCAGATGTACGATTCAGAAAATTGTGAAGCAGAAACACCGTCAGCACTTTAGAAAACAGATGTAGCCCCCACAAATCAGTGAAAGCATCCTGTAAAAATGCTGAGAATGCAGTAATGAGAATAGCTTCTGTTTTGGGCCGTTTGGTACATACCCATAGTATAAAAATCAGTACAAGATCAGATTGCGCGCTGTAAATTGTTAGATGGCGCAGTAACAGGATTTGAACGAGTACAACGCCAACAGCGAGTACAATATGATAGAAGATACCGGATTTGTTCAAAATAGCTCCTGCTGCTGCTCTTCAAGTTCCTGGATAACAGAGTCAGGTTCAAAAATGACGACGAAGGCTTCGGCTGCTGTATTGAGATCAGCAAAAGCACGAACACGAATGGATTGAGTTTCAATGCCGTCACCAGGCTCGGTTTCTGTAACTTCTCCGATCGGCAACCCCGGAGGAAATTGATTACTGTATCCGGATGTCTCCACTACCTGGCCCTCGGAAATAGAAATCGTTTGAGGGATATGATTCAGTTCTAATATGTTATGAGAGATTTCTGGCCAGGATATTATGCCGTAAGCTCTTGTCTCTTCAACAGAAGCACTTACCCGAAACATCGTATTCGAATACGGCAGAACCTGCGAGTGGGTACTGCTTGCAACAATCACCTGGCCGATTAATCCATCAGAATTAATCACCGGCATACCTACGCCGACACCGTCATCTGTTCCTGCATCAACCGTCAGCATATTATTGAATCCTGATAAATCTTTTGCAACGATCCGGACAGGGACAACATTGTGAGTAGTTTCCTGTCGTAAATCGAGCAGTTCGCGTAAAATCCTGTTTTGTTCTTCGACGGACCGAAGGCGGCTCAGCTCATCCTGCAGCAGAATATTCTGCCTGTGAAGGTAGGTATTGGTTGAGAGAGCCTGGCGATAGACACGGATCACCGACAGCGGCTGTTCAAGGTAGCTAAGGATCGTAATGGAGGCCTGGCGCATATTTTGCAGACCTCCATCATGCCTGTTAATCATCATGGCGATGGCCAGCAGAAGCAAAATTGCAGTCAGAATGTAGTCTTTTGCATCCGATAAGCGTTGCATCAAAATGTAGTGGGCTAATTAAGAAACAACAGTTTTATAGTATTCAAGATCTTCGAGAATAGATCCCGTTCCTCTTACAACGGCTGTAAGCGGATCTTCTGCTATATGAACTGGCAGATCGGTGGTTTCCATAATCAATTTATCCAGATTTTTCAGAAGTGCACCGCCGCCGGTGAGCATGATTCCCCTGTCCAGGATATCGGCAGACAGTTCAGGAGGCGTCTGTTCAAGTGATTTCGTAATGGATTCCACGATTGTATTTACAGATTCGGAAATGGCCTCACGGACGTCTTTCGATGTAACCTGTCGGGTTCTGGGAACACCGTTTACAAGATCCCGTCCTTTTGTGATCATCTCAAGCTCTTCATCGAGTGGAGCAGCGCTTCCGATTTCGCATTTAATTTTCTCGGCTGTTCGTTCACCAATCAGCAGGTTGTGATTTCTCCTGAAATAATTGATAATATCGTCATTAAGCTCATCGCCACCCAGTCTTACCGACTGCGCATAAACAATACCGGAGAGCGCTATGACGGCAATTTCCGTTGTACCGCCGCCGATATCAACAATCATATTGCCAACCGGCTCATGTACATCCAATCCAATACCAATGGCCGCTGCCATTGGTTCATCGACAAGATAAACCTCTTTGGCACCGGCGTGTTCAGCACTGTCGCGAACGGCTCGTCTCTCCACTTCCGTAATGCCACTGGGCACACAAACAACCATTTGTCGTGTTGATGAGTACCATTTCACTTTCACCTTTTTAATCATGCCCCGAATCATCTGTTCGGCGACCTCAAAATCAGCAATCACACCGTCGCGCAGCGGACGAACCGTGCGTATATTTCTGTGCGTTTTTTCATGCATCAGGCGTGCCTCGTGGCCTGTGGCAACCGGTGTATTTTGATTGTTCAGCGCAACAATAGATGGCTCATTTAGGACGATGCCCTGATCTTTTGCATAGATTAGCGTGTTTGCAGTTCCAAGATCTATGGCAATATCAGTATATAAAAAATCAAAAAGCCCCTTTTTTCTTTGGTCTTTTGATGTCTTGGTTTTTGTTTGGGTATAAATATCGGACATCTATGTAAAGTAATTTATTTTTTAGAAGCAACTAACTAAAATACGGGATTGCGCCTCTATTTGCGAACGATAGTTTTTGTAATTCATGACTCTGCAGACTTAATGTCTGAAATGGCGGACTCCGGTAAATATCATTGCCATATCGTTTTTATCGGCTGCTTTCACAACTTCTTCATCCCGGATACTGCCGCCAGGCTGTATGATAGCCGTCGCCCCGGCCTTGGCTGCCGCTTCCACTCCGTCGGCGAAGGGAAAAAAGGCGTCGGATGCGATAACACTATCCTGAAGCGACAAACCTTCCTTGTAAGCCTTGCGAATGGCCAATTCTGAGCTGTCTACCCGGCTGGTTTGCCCTATACCAATACCAAGAGTTTGCATATTACCTGCATAGACAATCCCGTTGGATTTGATATGCTTGACCACACGCCATGCAAAATGTAGATTTTTTAATTCAGTATCCGTAGGATTACGATTGGTTGGTATATGCAGTTTGTCGCCGGGTGCAAGCAGGTGATTTTCTTGTTGGAGCAAAGCCCCGCCAAAGATTGAACGGACGCTAAAATCGCTGCTGCTGTTCGGCCATTTCCGGATGGTGATCAGACGTCTGTTCTTTTTCTGTACAAGCAGATCGAGTGCATCGTCGGTGAAGCCGGGGGCCATAACAATTTCGGTGAAAATGGAATCAATTTCGCGGGCAGTGTCTACATCCAGGGTTTGGTTGACACAGACAATGCCTCCAAAAGGAGACATGGTATCGGTTGAAAAGGCTTTTTTATAGGCCTCAGCAAGATGCCCTGATACGGCAACTCCGCAGGGCACCGTATGTTTAAAAATGGCCACTGTTGGATCTTGAGATGGAAAATCTGCCATCAGACGCAGTGCCGCATCAATATCCATGTAGTTGTTATAGCTGAGCTGTTTACCGTGAAAACAGTTGATATAGTGATCCTGCTCTCCATAAATCCCGGCTTTTTGATGAGGATTTTCACCGTAGCGAAGTTCACCGCCAGAGGGTAGCGATAGATTCAATTGATCCGGTATTTCTAACTCTTCCATTTTATTAAAGTATGCGCTGATGGCTGAGTCGTAGGCCGCGGTCAGTTCGAACGCTTTTCGGGCAAGTGTACGCCGGGTGGTGAAGGTGATTCCGCTACCGGTTTTAAATTCTGTAATGAACGTCTCGTACTGGCCGGGATTTGTCAAAACGGCAACATGTGCAAAGTTCTTTGCAGCTGCGCGGATCATGGTAGGCCCGCCAATGTCGATGTTTTCAGTAGCAATAGCTGGTGTTACGTCCTGTTTGGATACAGTTTTGCGAAAAGGATAAAGATTCACAATGACCAGCTCGATAGGATCAATTCCCAGCTGTTCAATCTCTTTAGCATCCGGCTCGTGGCTTGTTCTTGCAAGAATACCACCATGAATGAACGGGTGAAGTGTCTTTACACGACCGTCGAGGCATTCCTCAAAGGATGTAATATCGCGTACATCGGTCACAGGCAGCCCGGCCTCACGCAGGGCTGCAGCCGTACCACCGGTACTTATTAATTCTACATCTTGCTTGTGCAGAGCTTTTGCTATTTGTGTAATACCGGTTTTATCGGAGACAGATATCAGCGCACGTTTTATTTTTAATGGTTCTTCAGGAAGCGATTCAAGGGGTTGTAGAGCCACGTTTTAGGTCAGTTGATTGGTTAAAAGTTGGCGTATTGTTTTTGGCAGAAGCTTATGCTCTTCTTCGAGTACTTTTCGGGCAAGGGTATCCGGGGTCTCGTCTGCTGAAACAGGTACTTCTTTTTGAGCAATGATTTTACCACGGTCATAGTGGTCATTAACAAAATGCACGGTACAGCCCGACACAGACTCACGGTTATGGATAACGGCTCGATGAACATGTATCCCGTAACATCCTTTCCCGCCATATTTCGGCAAAAGGGATGGATGTATGTTAATCATTCTCCCTCTGTAGGTTTCTGTAACAGACGCAGGTATTTTTTGGAGATATCCGGCCAGGACGATCAGATCAGGTTCAAGCGGTGCTAAAACCTTCAGAAGCTGTTCACTAAAGGTGTCTTTCGGTAAAGGCGGCACCACGTAAGACATGATTGAGTGTTTCCCGGCCCGCTCAATTGCCCCCGCGTCCGCCCGGTCGGTTATCAGTCCGACGATAGAAGCGTTAAGCTGCCCATGTTCGATCGAATCGATGACCGATTGGAAATTTGAGCCTGAGCCGGACGCAAAAAAAAGGAGTTTATGCACGTGGATTGAAGGATCGATGCAAAGTTAGCAATTGGCCAAAAGATAGGGAAAATGGAGCCGATTATTCAGATTGATTTTGGGGTGTTTGTTCGTGTGCCGGGATCTGGTCCACCCTGAAAATACGGTAATTATTAAAACTCCACGACACCTGATTGAAAGAGATTTTAATAATTGTAGCGATGGGTATGGCAATGAGCATGCCAAGCACACCTGCTGTTTGTGCACCAATCAAGATAATGAACAAAATGGCTACGGGGTGCATATCGGCGGATTTAGAAAAGATCAACGGTTGAAGCACAATGTTATCCAGAACCTGCGCAATTAATACCGCGATGATACAGGGAATGACGAGAGAGAAATCACCCGTCTCAATGATTGAAATTATGATGGAAAGTAGATATCCAATTAATGGGCCAAAATAGGGTATCGAGTTTGCAAGGCCAATGGCAATGCCCACAGAGGTGGCATTATTCAGGCCGGCAATGGAGAGTGTTACCCAGCTAACCACCCCAACAAGTGTACACTGAACAAAGACGCTTCTGAAATAGAACCCAAGGCGTGTTTCAATCTTGTCGACAAGGCTCAAAATCGTTTCAAAATATTTGTTTGGAACCATTTTCAGAAGGTCACGCCTGATTTTATGCCCATCTTTCAGGAAGAAAAACGTGGCAAATGGAATCACAAGAAAGGCGGCAAAAAGATTGGTAAAGATTCCAATAACATCTCCGACAATGTTCGAAAATTGGTTCATATTAAAAAATTCATCAGAGAAAACGGAGATGTTATCTCGTAAAAATCCTTCTGGTATGAATTCAAATCTGCCAATAATCCCGATTTCAATCTGTTCTGCAATAAACCGGAGGTTTTCGATGTCAAGCTGGCGGGCAAGGCTGGCCATCTGGTTGGCCACAATTGGGATTACCGATGTAGATCCCCAAATGATAACAAGAATAAGCGTTGCCAGGGTGAGTGTTGTAGCAAGCGTGCGGTTCATGCCGGCAGATTGTAAGCGGTTTACTACCGGATCGAGCATGTAGCTCAGGAGCATGGCAATGACGGCGTACAAAACAAGATTGCTGTAGTTATAAACGATCATTCCAACCAGCAGGAGCCCTGCAAGTCCGATGATGGATTTTATAACTTTATCAAGCGTTAGGTTCTTGAGCATCCAGCTTGTTTATGATTGTGGACATTGAGTGTTGAATAGTAGAGGAAGAATATCCTTTTCCTGAAAGATATCGAAAAATTTTTTGTTTACGTTTGATAATATTCGCTTCTCTGAGAAAATGAGCTTTGCGCTTTAAAGCTAATGTAGTACATACCTCATTCTGGTTCACACCGTGAAAAAAGTCTTCTACGACCGATGAAATTACACCCCGTGGAACTCCTTTTTTGTAAAGTGCCGCCTCGATCTTTTTTGGCCCCCACTGTTTAAGATTGTGTTTATCTTGGGTGAAATTTGTTGCGTAGGCACGATCATTCAAAAGTTCTTTATTTTGAAACTCGCCCACAACTTCATCTGATATCTGTTCCGAAAACCCTTTTCGTGCAAGTTTGCGCCTGAGTTCCTCTGATCCATGGTCTCTGCGGGCAAGCAAGCTGAAGGATTTATCTTTTGCCGCCTGGTACTCTTCTGCCCGGCTAATTTTATGAAACAGATCGCGGGTAAGCTCAGTGCCTTTCTGAATAGAGAAATCAATCAGGCTTTGGGATGAAACTCCAACCAAATATGTATTATTGTGAAACAGGGAGAACCGGTCTCCATTCTTTTTTTGAGGAGAGATGGATGTAATTGGAAGAGGGAGCTCTGAAAGAATCTGCTCCCTCTTGAAGGTTTTCGAATTGTTTCCTGAATCAGGATTCATCCGCTGCTTTTTCCTTTTTCTTTCCTTCTTTTTTGTCTGTTTCCGGTTCTTCTTCCTCCGGCATCAGTTTCTTGCGGACAATCTCCTCAATGTTTGAGGTAAGCTCCGGATCTTCCTCCAGGAACTGCATCGCCGCATCGGTTCCCTGGCCAATCGGTTCGCCGTCATACCGGTACCAGCTTCCGCGTTTCTCGATGATATCGTACTCAACGGCAAGATCGAGGATTTCGGAGGTTCTGGAGATCCCTTTCCCGTAGAGGATATTGAACTCTACAACTTTGAATGGCGGAGCAACCTTGTTTTTCACAATTTTCACTTTGGTCCGGTTTCCAAGTACCTCGTCGCCTTTTTTGAGTGATCCGATCCGACGGATATCGATCCGCACGGAACTGTAAAATTTAAGAGCGCGACCACCGGTAGTGGTTTCAGGATTACCAAACATCACGCCAATTTTTTCACGGACCTGGTTAATGAATATACAGGAGGTTCGTGACTTACTAACAATCCCGGTAATTTTACGCAGGGCCTGCGACATCAGCCGGGCCTGAAGGCCCATGTGAGAATCGCCCATTTCGCCTTCCAGTTCAGCACGGGGCACAAGGGCAGCAACAGAGTCAACAACAACTACATCCAGTGCGCCGGAACGGATCAGGGTTTCGGTAATCTCGAGCGCTTGTTCGCCGCTGTCGGGCTGTGAAATGAGCAGCTCATCGGTGTTGATTCCAAGATTCTTAGCATATTTGGGATCGAATGCGTGTTCGGCATCAATAAAGGCACAGTAGCCGCCTCTTTTTTGCGCCTGGGCAATAACCTGCATTGCGAGCGTGGTCTTGCCACTGGCCTCCGGGCCATAAATTTCGGTTACGCGGCCTCGCGGAATGCCGCCCACGCCCAGGGCATAATCCACCATGATGGATCCGGTAGAGATGGCATCAACTTCATTGTATGGATTCCCTCCCAACTTCATAATGGTTCCTTTGCCATGCTGTTTTTCAATCTGACCCATGGCAGTGTCGAGTGCTTTGAGTCTGTCGTCTTTTGAATTGGCCATAATGCTAAATCGATTTTGTGATTGTTATTTACAAGATGATACGAACGGTCGGTGACACCATTATGTCACCCGGTTTTAGTTAATCTCCTAAACATCTGATCCGTTCTGAATGCTCAATTACGGTAAATAATAGTATATGTTTAATCTATGTGTATGATACCGAAAGGAGGAAATACTTACAGAAATTTTTTTAAAGTTGACGCACTGCTTCAAAAAGTGCGTTTATGACTTCCTGGCACTGTTTTGAACGGGTATAAGGGGCGGGGCCAAGCCTTAAAATCTGGCCTCTGGCGTCCGTAAAAATTCCTTTTGCAAGAAGATTTGCGCGAATTGTGCGAGCGTGAGGTGATGTAAGTGATAAAAATCCCCCCGTTTCTTCAGGTGATCGGCTGTGGGAGAGTTTTATCCCGGAGCCTCTGCTATTCTGCTCTTCAAAAAGAGCGGTGAGATACTCAACCTGCGATTTGTACTGGTTTCGCAAGACATCCGGTGAAAGCCCCTGTTTCTTGAAGAAGGTTACCACTTCGGCTGCGCGAAACTGGGATATGGGATCGTAGGTGGCCGTGGCAAACCGCTGATCACCATCATCGAATTGAACCGGCCCCTCGTTCTGCGGCTGATCCAGGGTTTCAAAGGAGGCAAACCAGCCGGTAATCGCGGGACGCAGATCACACGTTTTCGGAAACCGGAGAAAACAGTTGGCTTCTCCCCACTGCAGGTATTTGTATCCGCCAATCAGAATATAGCAGTCTTCCAGCCCCTCTTCGTGTACCGAGAGCGGAACTACGTTGGTACCGTGGTAATCATCGATCATCAGGGGTACACCGGCCTCGCGGCAGGCGGCGGCAATGTCGGTGAGTTTCGTATTGATCTCAGCCGTTTCAAAGTAGATCCGGGAGATCATTACGGCCGTGGTTGAATCATCCAGCTCTGCCTTAATTCTCTCCAGTAGTTGTTGATCGTCCTGGTGAGGCACCTCCACTACGTTCAGGCCCTCCTCATCCAGCCGTTTCAGCTGACGGCTCAGCGAATGAAACTCGCCGGACGAGGTGATGATTTTCGGCCTGTTTTTCAGGTCAAAAGAGGAGAGCCAGGAAACCAGCAACACGTGGGTATTTTGCTCTCTGCAGTAGAGGCCTTCGGGGTCATCATAAAAATCGCGGAGATAATTGCGCAGAATTTCGGTTTTCTCAAATCCAATATTCCACTTTGTATCTACCCGGTCGGCAACAATCCGCATATAGTCCTGGATTCCCGCAAAGGCCACATCGGGCCAGGCCTGGTGCGAGTGACCGGTAAACAGCAGCCGGTTTGCTACATTGAAATGGGAGTAGTGGGGCTGAAGGGCTGTGGCTAATTTGTCGAATTCCTGCATGCAGATTTTTTTGTGATAGATTAATATTCTGGTTGAGTATACAAATCTCAACACCAAATGATGGTAATAAAATCCATTGAACTGTTACGTGTTGGGTGAGAAATTAACCTGTCAGCACCTACTGGATCTGACAGCGTTGTTTTTTTACCTAAACTCTTCGTTTTCATACCTTTCAATCAACCGTTGTTCGTTTACCCGTTTCAGGTGCGATAGATTCTCACCATTTTTGGACGCAACCGTCATCTCACGCTTCCCAAGTGCACCCGGTGCCCGGGCGATCTTCCATCCGCCAACAGCCATAGCCGCACGGGCTGATGTTGCCGCGCTGTAGGTGGAGAGCATGGCGTTCATTGAGCTCCAGCCAGCCAGTTTTCCGAACAAATCAGGTGTCCATCCTGCGGGATTGGAATCCGGCGAAAAAGGATCGTGCATTACGAAATCAAAATCCAGCTCGTTCGGGTTTGTCAGCTCATCAAACATTCCCACAAAGAGGTGAAGTGTGACATTAGTAGTGATTTCGATCTTGTTCCAGCCCGGTTTCGGATTCGAAAAAATATTGGTCAGCAGAGCGCGATAATCTATGTGACTGAGCTGATCACCAAAATTGATCTCAGATACAGTTTCTGGCGCAATCGGATATGCTTCAACAGAACAAAACGCGATTTTTTTATCGCTGGGTGAATTCTCAAGATAATCCAGCAAAAGAACCAGGTTCAGACCGCTTCCAAACCCGATCTCCATGATGTTGATGTGGCCCGAGTCCGTTGACGTGAGCCGCTCGTTCAACCCTGTTGATTCAAAATAAACGATCCGGCTTTCGGCCACTGCTCCGCCAAGGCTGTGGTAGGGCTGATTGAATGTTTCTGAAACCAGCGTATCGGAGCCGTCGCCTGTTTGTTTGATCTGATTGGTCATAGCCTGAGAATTTGATTACAAGAACATGGTAATGTTAAGAGAAAAAACAAGAACCTGAGACGGGGTTTCAAAAAAACTAATTATCGATCGGTGAATGGTTTAAAAAACTCCCAAATGGTCTCGGTGGCATCAAGATTTGTTGTGTTGGGTCCAACAATGAACTCCGGTAGCAGGCTGGCGGACCCGGGCCAGTGGTGGCCATGACCGAGAAGAGCGAGCATTTTTACAGGTTCCGGTGATTCTCCACAACTGTAGGTGTAGGTGCGGATATCGCTTTCAATTTCTGTCGATGCCTGGTTAGAGCAGTTGTGCAGCTCCGCCCACTCACCGATCATCTCCTCTACCGATGGTTTTGTTCCGATAAACTGTTGGCCGAGATACACGTCTCCGCCGTCAAACGGATTCAGTGGATCCTCTGTGCCGGTGATGTAGAGAAGGTCCGGAGGAGTTTCGGGTTGAACCTCAGGCAGCCAGTCGCTTCCGGCCACGGGTGCGATGGCGGTGAAATGGTGGGGTAGCTCACGGCCAATCCTGAAGCTCATGGAAGCACCGTTCGAAAATCCGGTGGCAAAGAGATTGTTCGGGTTGACATTGAACCTGCTTTGGAGATCATCGATCAGGTCATCGATAAATTGTACGTCGTCCACGCCCCTCTCAACCGCCCCGACAGCCGACCGGTCCGAGCCGTCGTTCCAGCTTTGGGGATTGCTATTGACATTTGCCGGTTCATCCGGATCTTCGCGTGATCCCTCCGGAAAGATCGCCAGAAACCCTTCATTATCAGCCATTGCCTCCCAGTTGTTGTTATTAAAGGTGGTTTCTGCCTGGCCGCCTCCGCCATGGAAAACGAACACAACAGGATAGGGGAGATCCTCATCAAATGATTCCGGAAGATAGACGATATACTCTCTTGTGGTGCCGTCAGAATCCAGCTGCATTCGATAGGCTCCGGGCCCGGTGATTTCATCATCGGAGATGGCCGTGCTGCCGCAGGCATTTGCCGCCAGAAAAAGGATCAGTATCAGAATGGATAGGTTGAAATTGTTCATTGGCCTTGCTTGTTGTTAAATAAACGGGTTTCTACAGTGCCTGCACAATACTCAAGAACCGCGTTTACCAGTTGGATTAGAAAAATTCAAACTTGGTTGTCCAAAAGACGCGTCATCCCGCACCTGATGCGGGATCTCCATCCGTTGTTATGGTTAGGAGATCCCGGATCGGGGTCCGGGATGACGAAATAGATAACTTTTCTGCAATACCGCGCTCTTTTTGGACAGCCGCGGGCACTTTTAAATACAATGACTAACGGTAAACGCGTTCAAGTATTAAAAGTTTATTTCTGTCGGCTCGTTTTCATACATTCTAAAATACTGAGAAATCATGAGGCATTGTAATGCCTCTCGTACTGTTTTTTCCGTACTCAGATTCGCTCAGTTTTTCAGACCCAGCTCGTTGTGAGAAAGATTCTAATCGCTAAACGAATAGACACTATATCGCGGGCTTTGCAGAACCCCCCATTATTTCGAGTTTTAATGGTTGATTTGTAGTTTTCGGCAACTGATTCAGTAATTGTACATTTAAAAAGGATTATCCATGGATAAACGTCATCAACTCAGCATTTTAGACCAATGGGCCAGCAATTCCCGCCAAGTTTCACGTTCTACCAAGCGTCTTCAAGAGATTGACGAATGGATCGACTGGCAGCCACTCTACGACATTGGCCGTCGAATTGACAAAACAGGTCCTGAAGGCGGACAACCCCGCAAACCGGTGCGGTGGATGATTCGTGGGCTGTTTCTTCAGTATCTGTATCAGCTAAGTGACCCGCAGCTGGAAGACCACTTGATTGACCGGCTAAGCTTTCGGCGATTTGCCGGTTTACCACTGGATCAGACCGTGCCTGACTTTACGACCTTCTGGCGATTTCGCGAAGCGCTAGCCAGCGAGGGTCTTGTCGAAGAACTCTTTGAGGAGATCACCGATCAACTGGATGCCAAAGGCCTGCTGCTGCGGCAGGGAACCGTTGTTGATGCCACGATTATTGACTCGGTGAACAGGCCGCTGTCCGATAAGAAACGTGAGCAGCTGGTAGAAGATCCCTCCCCACAAATCGACACGGATGCCAACTCTACAAAAAAGGGTGGCACCTACTATTTTGGCTATAAAGGCCACATTGGCGTGGATGCGGGCAGTAAGCTCATTAGAAAGATAGCCTTTACCCCGGCTGCACCACACGACAGCACGGTGCTTGAAGACCTGGTGAGTGAGGATGAGCGCAGCCTGTTTGGCGATAAAGCCTACGGGCGCGACAGCCTCAAACAGATGGCCCGGGATGATGGCTGGTATTACGGCATCCTGGATAAAGGAAAACGGGGTGACCCGCTGAGTTCTACTCAGAAAAAACGGAACAAGCGTCACCAGAAGGTTCGCTCGCAAGTAGAACATCCGTTTGCATCGATCAAAGATCGCTACGGCCTGCGATGGGCCAAGGCCAAAACGAAGGTAAGAAACAAAGCCCGCTTTGTGATGGCATCTATCTGCTGGAATATTGAACGCAGTATTATCTGGTCAAAGAAACAGCAACATATTACCCCGGCAAGTGCCACCTAATGGGTGGAGTATGTCTGGGAGCGGATGAATGGCTGTAAATCGGCCATTTAGCCGCTTCAAAACAGCCACAATTGGCAAAAAAACTACACTAATTGAAAGAACGAGACTTTAAATATCGGAATTTCGAAAAATCAGGGGTAATTCAAAGCCCTCTATATCGTATGTCAAAGGAGAAATCAAAGCAGCAGATGAAGAAGAGTAGTCTTGATAACGCACTCGATTCGGAGAACCATCCTGAATCACATAAAAAAGAGTTCTCAGAGCAACCAACGTATCAAAAAAGAGATGGCAGCAAAATTGAATCTCAGCCCAAAGATGATATCATCGACAGGCTATTTCGGGGAACGTTGGCAGCCGCTGTTGCAGTGTTTTTATCCGGATTAATTGCCGGCTTTACAGAAGCTTCCGGCCAGGTGAATGATATAGCCTTTGACAACTATGCTGTAGTGATCATGACACTGCTGCTGTATTATCCACTCTATAAACTTTTTACCTGGGCTGGATTTTTCAGGCAATAGAGTGAATAGGAAATAAGTTTAACGGTCTGATAGTGGTTTCTTTTTTAAAATTTAGCGTAAAAAATTCTCTACTAACGAGCGATGAGTAAGGTAAAACAGTGTCCGCTGTGCATGAGGCAATGCCCCGATCGATTGATGCAGCGTCATCATTTGGAAACCCGGCGGGAGAGTGACGAGACGGAAGAGATTTGCCGGGAGTGTCATAAAACCATTCACGGGCTTTTTAGCAATACGATGTTGCGAAATCCAAAACTGAATTTAAATTCAATTGAAGGGTTGATGAGTAACGAGCGGTTCTATAAAGCTGTCAAGTTCATAAGAAAACTTGAGCCGGGAGATACGATGCAGATGAGGGATTCTCGGAAAAAGCTAAAGTACTAATCGATCATCCTATTGCAATATGATTCGTCGGACGAGTTTTGGATAGTCAGATTAAGCTTCTCCGTTGGTTGCTAACTTTCGGAAATACTCGTCCGGCGAAACCGGGATGAATTATGCCATTTCTGCTTCAGGTTTCTGTTGTTCGGTCATCTCAAATATTTCAATAATATTCTCACGAGTCAGTGGGCCAGCCGCCGCCAATTCATCTTTTCCGCCGCCATAAATATTGATGGCGTAATCCGCTACCGATCCAAATGCCTCCGGCGAAATGCCCTGATCAGATAGTCGTTCATACAGATGATTCTGCTTTAACCAACCTTCAAAATGTGTGATAAAGGATAGGGCATTCTCTTTCTGGCTGCCGTCAGAGATCCCGAACAGTCGTTTTGCCAGGAGAGCCATACGGTCTACGGCCCTGTCGTGATTGAGTAACCACCGGAAATAGGCCGGGTAGAGTATGGCAAGGCCTCGGCCGTGGGCCAGGTCCGGATTTTGGCCGCTGAGCGCATGCTCAAGGTTGTGAAGCGTGAACGGTGCGGGTTCTCGACCAGCAATCTGCATTCCATTTAATGCCATTGTGGATGCCCAGAGCATTTGTCCCCTGAGATGTTCATTTTCAGGATCAAGATCCAGTTTAGGCAGAGTGTCCATCACGGTTTCCATCACCCCTTCACTGTATCGGTCGGCCAGGTCGGAATCGCTGCCGCCCAGCAGGTAGTTTTCGAACACATGGCTCAGGATATCCGACGCTCCGTCACGCGTCGTTGTTTTGGGAAGCGAGGTGTGAAACGCCGGGTTCAGCCAGGAAGCCGATGGTTTCATGAACGGATAGCTGACAGGAGATTTCCCTTTTACTTCCGGATTAGAGATCACCGCGTGTGCTGTTACTTCTGATGCGGTTGCGGCCGTGGTTGGAATGCATGCGACCGGCAATGCACCTTTGATCTGGCGATATTTCGGCCCGCCAACGGTATATGGCCAAATATCATCAAGGTCATCATGGATCAACCCTGCAATCGCTTTCGATGCATCCATGACGGAGCCGCCCCCAAGAGCGAGAACAAAATCTACATCTTCACTCTTCCCAATTTGAGCAGCTTTGTTAATCGTTTCAGAATGGGGATTAGCTTCAATTCCTTCAAAAAGAACAAGTTCAATATCTTTTTTAGCGAGATGTTCTTTTACTTGGTCTAAGTATCCCAATTTCCTGACGCTACCTCCGCCAATGACAAGCAACAGTTTACTGCCGTAGGTTGGGAGCTGTTCAAAAAATTCATCCGCTTTCTCTTTACCGAAAAAAAGCCGAGTGGGAATATGGAGTTCAAAGGGATTCATAATGTCTTATATTTAGTTGATCATTCATCACAGAGGATGAATTCTTATTAAAGCGTTGATCATTAGCTTAACAAACACCTCAAATAGTAAACCCGTTTCAATGATGGCCGATTTTAAGCGAACTATCCAGGAAAAAGCAAAAAATCATTTTGACTATATGGTGCAGACCCGCCGGTACCTGCACAAAAATCCGGAGGTTAGTTTTAAGGAGTACGATACAACCGATTATATCCTGCATGAACTGAAGAAAATAGGGATTGAAACCCATCGTCCGCTGGAAACCGGTTGTGTGGGTATTATTGAGGGCGGGAAAACATCGGACCGGGTGATCGCCCTGCGAGCCGATATTGATGCATTGGCGATGGATGAGGAGGGGGAGGCTAAACGGAGTTTTATGTCGGACAGGCCGGGAGCCGCTCACTGCTGCGGCCATGATGCGCACACGGCAAATCTGCTGGGTGCTGCCAATATCCTCACAGAAATGCAGGATGAGATAGAAGGAAACGTTCTGCTGATTTTTCAGCCCGCTGAAGAGACCCTGCCCGGGGGCGGACGACTGCTGTGTGAAACAGACTTCTTACAGGAGCACAATGTGCAGGAAATTTACGGTCTGCATACCAGCCCGGTACATCAGACGGGTACGATCGCTACAAAACCGGGGCCGCTGATGGCCCGGCCGGATGAGTTTGAGATAACGATCAAGGGAACGGGTGGCCACGCTGCATCGCCGCACCTGACCGTAGACCCGATTGTGATGCTGGGAGAGATCATTACGCAGTTTCAAACGATTGTAAGCCGTTCGGTAGACCCGGCCGATCCGGCAGTGGTAACGATTGGCCGGGTCAGGGCCGGATCCACATATAACGTAATTCCGGCTCAAGCGGAGCTCATCGGCACGGTACGGACGTTTTCGCAGGAAAATGCCTACCTGATTCGTGATCGGATGGAGTCCATTCTGAAAGGTATTGCCGATGGAGCTGGCGGCGGGTACGAATTTGAGTTTAACGAGGGGTACCCGGCGGTTGTAAATAACGAAAAACTGACAGACTATCTGATCAAAACATCCAAACGGTATCTGGGCGATAACGCCGTAACACAGATGCCAAAACCTTTGATGGCAGGGGAGGATTTTGCGTTCTACCAGCAGCAGTTTCCCGGCGCATTTTTTCTACTTGGCAGCGGCAGCGAGGAGGCAGACTCGCAGTGGAGCTGGCATCATCCGCGCTATAATGTGGATGAGAAGTGTATGCTCACCGGTTCAGCGCTGATGGCGGGGCTGGTTTTGGGGGAATAATTGAAATTTCAAACCCGTTCCCTGCATTGAGTTTTATTCTTTACTATCTTTATACGAGAGAAAATTTTTTGTGTGAACGCAACCTATAATTTCTTGTCAATCTGGAGATAATATTTATGGATTTATCTAAACTAAAACGGCTTCTTATAGAAAGGATAAGTGAGATCGAGGATGAACAGATCATCAAGGATATATTTGAATTGATTAAAGAGAATACGAATGAGGTTCGGGAACCTTCTCTTTTAACCGATATGGAAAAGGAGGCAATTCAGAAGGCAGAAAGAGATATTAAAAATGGTGATGTTATCTCTGATAAAGAGGCAAAAAGAGAAATAGAGAATTGGCTTTAAAAATTTTCTGGACTAAAACTGCTCAAACTGACCGACAAAATATCTACGACTTCTGGAATGAGCGAACACATTCAAGAGAATATTCTAACAAGTTGAATTCATTCACAACAAAATTAAAGTTACACAACGGTTTCCTGATGCAGGTCTGCAAACAGAATTCAACGATATAAAATATCACTTGATTGACGACCACTTCAAATTATTCTACAAGGTTAGTGAAATAACAATGTTTATACTTAGATTTTGGGACGTCAGACAAGATCCAAGCTATTTAGGAATCGATGACTAAAACAGCGTTTCAAAATCCCTCCGGTGATTTCTTTCATCTCACTGATGAACAGATCGAAAGTGGCCTGGCCGCTTCACGAAAGAGCCCGAGAAAACGAATGATCCTCCCCATCCAAAGGCAGCAGGAGGCAGAAGTCCAGCGGCTGGTGAATTTCCTCCAGCCCGGCACCTATATTCGCCCGCATAAACACCCGATGCCGCATGCTACCGAATCGATTGTTCTGCTAAAGGGCGCCATCCGGTTTTTTACGTTTGATGGAGCCGGAGACGTTATAACCGATCAAACGTTGACTTCGAACGGTATTCCTGATGTCATTGACATCGAGCCGGGCACATGGCACTCGTTCTTGGTGCAGGAATCTGATACAATCATCTTTGAGTGCAAGAAAGGACCTTACAATGCAGAAACGGATAAGGAATTTGCAGAATGGGCTCCTGATGAGAATGATGAAAGAGTGAATGAGTATATGGAGACACTGGCGAGATGAATTCACCGCAAACGTATTCATACTGGGAAACAAACGAATGGCTGCAGCCGCCAGATCTGCTGATCGTGGGCGGTGGGATTGTGGGGGCATCCACAGCGCTGTTCTACAAAGAGAAATACCCGAATCACTCCGTGGTGATTCTGGATAAGGGCATGATTCCGGAAGGGGCCAGCACCCGTAATGCCGGGTTCGCTTGTATCGGGTCCATTTCGGAGCACCTGGCCGATATGAACAGTGCCGGTGAAGAGGTGGTGTATGGACGAATCAAGCGACGGTGGAACGGGCTCAATCTGCTAAAAAAGACAATGGGTATGGAGGCGATCGGATATAAGCCCACCGGGGGATACGAACTCTTTACGGATGAGAAAATATTTGAGAAGTGCAGAGGCTATATCCCGGAAATCAACCGTCACCTCCGGGAGCGGCTCGAGCTTGATGATGTGTATAAAGAAACGGAATATGAGGGCTATCCGGCAATTTTTAACAGAGTAGAAGGAGCCATTAACAGCGGACGGATGATGAAACACCTGCACCGGCGCCTGAGAGAAATGGAGGTGCAAACGTGGTGGAATTGTGCGGTTACCTCAGTTAAAAAAGGTTCTGTGACGCTTTATAACGGTGTCGAGCTCACTCCTAAAAATTTGGTTCTTGCCACGAACGGCTTTACGAATAATCTGGCGAATGTGCCAATAAAGCCGGCACGGGGGTATGTGTTTATTACACGACCAATTGAGAATCTGAAATGGCACGGTACGTTTCATTATAATGAGGGATATATCTATTTCAGAAATGTGGATGAGAGACTGCTGATCGGTGGGGCGCGAAACGTGGCAAAAGAAGAAGAGGAAACGGGCGAATTCGGAGTAAACCCAGCCATCAGGGAACATCTCATTCGGTTTGTTAATCAGACACTGAAATTTCCAGACAACTGGGAAATCGAGAAGGAGTGGAGCGGCATTATGGGGATGACCGAAAATAAAGAGCCGATCATCAAAATGATCAGCCAGAATACATGGGTAGCCTCAGGACTGAGCGGAATGGGCATCGCCATTGGTATGGAGGTGGCAAAGAGCCTTGTGGATACAATGGAATAAGAGCCCTCATCCGACGACTTCCCGTCATTGGGTTTTCAACCTGACCGCCGAAGGTGACGCCCGGGCGATACACCTGCGGGATCTGTCAGCGTTGCAATGCAGCATTGCTTTAAGGTGAAATCCTGAAATAATGTAGCAGCTTTGCATATCATTGCGGCTCGGGTCACCTGACCCGAGATGGAAATTTTCCGAGAGCGGCAAGGCTTCATCAAATGCACCGACGTGAACGAATACCTGCGATTTCACTGCTATTGTGGTTGTGGGGGATGCAAAAGAAGCGGGTCGACGCCGCCGCTCTACGGTCGCTGTCGGAACTCTGCAAAAACGTAGAAATGCTGACAGTTCTTCCTCAAAACACTGGGGCCGGATCTCATAAATTGAACATCCTCGCGGATGATACCTTGCCTTTTTATTGCGCAATTTTTTGTATTATTTATGTTATAACGACGTAAGAACAAAAGAATGCTTATTATGATTAAAAAACTTCAAAAAATTGGTAACAGTCGTGGAATACTTTTAGAAAAAGCACTTCTAAAACTCCTGAAAGTAGAAAATGATGGAAGCGTTGAGGTTGTCCCCCATGAGGAAGGATTGCTCATCAGGAAAGTAGATACAATGGCAGCGTACAGTGAAGTGAGTAAAAAACATCGAAAATCTCTCGATAAACTTGCTGAATAATGTCAGATCCACGATTTCTAACACTTGATGACGTATTGTTCATTCATGAACAAGAGATCAAAACTGCAGGCGGTGAACCTAATATTCGTGAAAAGGAAGGGATAAAAGCATGTGTTGAAGCTCCGAAAGCCAGTTTTGGCGGAGAGTATCTACATGACATCTTCGGAATGGCCGCAGCATACATTTCGTGTATAACCGTTCGACATCCATTTGTTGATGGTAACAAACGAACAGCTCTCGCCTCAGCCCTTACATTTCAATATATCAACGGATATACAATTGAAGAATCTCATGATCTTGAATTAGCTGATTTGATCATTGATTTTTGACAAAAAAAGTTTCTAAAGAAGATCTTGAGAAACATCTTCGAAATTCAGCTTCAGAGTTGTAATGGATTAAAGTCCCTCATCTGCTGATTTCCCGTCATTGGGTTTTCAACCTGACCGCCGAAGGTGACGCCCGGGCGATACACCTACTGGATCTGTCAGCGTTGCTTTAAGGTGAAACCCTGAAATAATGTAGCAGCATTGCATATCATTGTAGCACGGGTCGCCTGACCCGAGATGGGAATTTCCGACAGAGGCAAGGCTTTATCAAATGCCCTGACGTGAACGAATACCTGCGATTTCAATTGTATTGTTGTTATGGGGATTGCAAGAAGAGCGGGTCAGCGACACCGCTCTACGGAGGCTGACAGAAGTCCACAAAAAGTGCGGAAATGCTGACAGGTCTTGCTCTCACGATTCAATCAGACAATAATTTCCTCTTCATCTGCCGTGTAAAATGGCACGCCAAACTGTTCGATATGTTCAATAAATTCTTTATTTTCAAGTTGATTAAAATCAACCAGGTCAATTCGGTAGGGTAGTGTGCTCTCTTTAAATTGATCTCGCAGCTTTGCTATTATTTTATCACTCACGCCATTATTCATAATTGCGAGGTCTACATCACTTCCCAGTCTGTGATTACCTTTCGCGCGGCTGCCAAATAGATGTACGGAATGGATCTCAGGATAAGAACGCAAAATAGACCGGATCGTTTTCATATCTCGATCAGTCAGGCCATATCTGTTTCGTTTGCCCATTTATAATGTTTCTTGTTCAGTTTTAAAAAATTGATAGAGTTTCTCAAGTGCGGGGAAAACATCTTTCCGCAGTTGTTTTTCGTATGTATCAAATTTTTCACCGTCATAATCATGGGAGAGTTCATTTCGGATAACAAGTCCGTCGATCAATTCCTGGGCATAGTCAATATATTCACTCTCCTGGGCAAGCCGGATCGTATCTTTCGGTGACGGTTTGAAGCCAAACCCTTTGTATTCCAAATAATCTTTCATCACCATCCAGGCCAGGTCTTTTGTAAATTCAAACCGCTGAATCAAGCCATTTCTTTCCAGTTCGTTCAGCTCATCTTGATCTATCGCTTCTTTTAACCGGCGAAAAGCCTTCTCAAAATTTTGCGCTCATTGTATCCAGCGCATATCATTATTTTTCATACCGATACATTGATTTATTTTATTTCAATTTGCCTGTCTGTAGCAGAAAAATCAACCGGAATGATGGATGAATGAATTGGAAATCGTTCCCAACGCTGACAGATGTCCGCAAAAACGCAGACATGCTGTTTGGTATTGCCCTAACGCTTCACCGGATGAAGGGAATTCAACCGTGAAGGTTATTCCTCCAAAAACTCCCGGTAAATCTCCAGCAGCTCGCTCATCATCATGGCGGTGGCGCCCCAGAGCGGGACACGATGAAAATCCCAGTAGGGAACCCAGTAAGTTGCATTGGAAAGTTCCCATTTCTCACGTTTCAGTGAGTTTTGGCTCAGAAGATCATCCAGCCTTACGGTGATAATTTCTGCCACTTCGGCTTCATTGCGTTCCATTTGCGGCTTTTTGTCCAGAATACCAATGACGGGGGTGATCCGGTTATGGGTGCGGTAGAGATAAAACGGGCTGAGGGTTCCCGCAACCTCAATTTCGGACGCCGGGATTCCAATCTCTTCATGGGTTTCTCTTAAAGCTGTTTCAACAGTTGTTTCTCCTGTATCAGACCGGCCGCCGGGAAAGCTGATCTGGCCGGCGTGACGAATCGAGTCGGTACGCAGGGTGAGAATCACACTTAAATGACCGGTATCTTCCGGGAAAATCGGAACCAGTACACCACTGGGATGCCCGGAGCTGTCGATGGAGTTGCGGGGCAACTCGGGACTGTTGTCTGCCGGCTCTGGCAGCATTTGATTGTGAGCATCCCTGCCGGGCAAAGAACCCTGAAGTCTTGGTTTTAACCAGGTGTGGAATGCGTCTGTCGTGGAACCGGATGCCATGTTAACTGCTTTTTGGAGATTCTTTCACCGATAATGTAACCCTATTCAATACAGAATCATTCTTTAATGTTGAATGAATTTGAAGAGGAGGAGATCAATAGGCGGTTTTATCGGACTTTTGTTTCCAATTTTCAAAGAGGTCAACAGCGGCGTCCCGGCCTACATTTTCCATTGGAATAGACCGATCATCAATAGGCAAGGGGATTTCGGTATAGATAAACGAGTCGTCAAAACCGGCATCTGCTGCATCTTCGCGTTTCGCCGCATAGTAAATACGATCTGGTCGTGCCCAGTAGATGGCGCCAAGGCACATCGGGCAGGGCTCGCAGGAGGTGTAGATATCACAGCCGGTCAGCTGAAACGTGCCGAGATGCTCACATGCATTTCGGATGGCCACTACTTCGGCATGGGCGGTGGGATCGTTGGATGTGGTAACGCGATTATACCCTTCCCCAATAATTCTGTTATCTTTTACAATAACGCACCCAAAAGGCCCGCCGTGATTGGCTTCCATACCGGTGCGTGCGAGTTCAATAGCTCTCTTCATAAAAAGGTTGTTCATAATTCAATCATCGATTTAAAATATACATTCAACATAGAAAGGAGGGAAGTATTTGAAAAGTTGTTTTTCGTAACCCGAATGTCTTTCATCTGAAAGCTAACTAATTGAATAAAACTATTTCACAGATTATAAAATTTGTCAGGCAAGAGCATGAGATTACTTTTACCAACTAATTCACTACTTTCAGGTCGAAATGAACATCAGGGAAAAGTTCAGTTAATCAAAAAAAAAATAAGAAAATAGTTTCAGATTTTATGAGTGATAAGAAATATAATGTGTATGGCATCGGGAATGCAGTGGTTGATCTTGAGTTTGAAGTAACTGATGAGTTTTTGGAAAAGCATGGTGTACAAAAAGGCGTGATGACTCTTGTTGACGAAGAGACCCAGTTTAGGCTCATTAATGATATCAACAAAAAATCGGTGATTCAGAAATCAGGGGGATCAGCAGCAAATACGATTATGGCAATTAGTCAGTTTGGGGGAAAGGGTTATTATTCCTGCAAAGTGTCCAATGATCCGTATGGTACATTCTTTTTGAAAGAGATTAACGATGCCGGAATTGACACGAATTTTAATCACCAGCAAACAGGAGATGGAATCACTGGAAAGTGCCTGGTGATGATCACAAAAGACGCCAATCGTACTCTGAACACATTTTTGGGTATCACCTCCGAGCTATCTGTGGATGAGGTTGATGAAGAAGCCATTAAAAATTCTGAATATGTATTTCTGGAAGGATATCTGGTTGCGTCAGATACTGCATTCGAGGCGATGAAGCGAACCAAGAAAGTTGCGGAAAAAGCGAATGTCAAAACAGTATTGACATTATCTGATCCCAGCATTGTTGACATATTTAAGCAGCGTTTTCAGGATGTAGTTGGCGCATCTGTAGACTTACTGATTTGTAATGAGCAGGAAGCAAAAAATTATGTAGGCAAAGACGACCTGATGGAAGTCCGGGAGGAGATGAAAAAGGATGCTAAGAAATTTGTGATTACACAGGGCGAAAACGGTGCGATAATATTTGATGGGGAAACATTCATCGACATCGAACCCTACCCGGTAAAAGCTGTGGATACTAATGGCGCAGGGGATATGTTTGCCGGAGCGTTTTTGTACGGAATTACTCATGGGATGGGCTATGCCGGAGCGGGAAAACTGGCCAGCCTGGCAGCGTCAAAAATTGTGGCACAGTATGGCCCGCGGCTGAAAACGGATGAAATTCAGCAAATTTTAGAGGATTTTTCATAAAGCTATGATAAAATCTGACATGATCTTTATCGCCTCCGGCAACCCTCACAAAATTGAAGAATTGAAGCAAATTCTTAATCCAATGGGGATTGAACTGAAATCAACGCTCGATTTTCCTGATGCAAAGGAAGTGGTTGAAGATAAACCAGACCTGGAAGGAAATGCACGTAAGAAGGCACGTCACTGGCATGAGAAAACCAGCCTTCCATCGCTCTCTGACGATACAGGTCTTGAGGTTGATGCACTCGGCGGAGCTCCGGGTGTTTACTCCGCGCGATTTGCGGGAGAAAAGGCAACATACGAGGAAAATACTCGAAAGCTTTTACTGGAGCTTGAGGGAGAGTCTGACAGGCGCGCGCAATTTCGAACGGTGATTGCATTTATTGATCAGTTCGGCGAAGAACATTTTTTTGAGGGAGTCTGCCGCGGTGAGATTATCAAAGAAAGGAGAGGGGAAAAGGGATTCGGGTACGACCCGGTGTTTGTTCCTGAAGGGTATCAGAAAACGTTTGCCGAACTCAGTAGTGATGAGAAAAACAGGATCAGCCACCGGGGATTGGCTATTCAAAAATTTATAGAGTACCTAAAATAGACTTCTCAACCATGAAAGTGCTTTTTTTCACCGCAGAGGCGCGAAGGCGCAGGGAGTAATGTGTAAGGTAAGGGATGAACCTAAATTGGATCTAATCAATAAAAGATTACAAATCTGTCATCTATGCTGATGTTTAGTTTACCGCAGAGTCACAGCGGAGCGGGGGAATTAAATGCGTAAGGGTTGTGCCTATTTTAGATCATACCAGTAAATGATAACCAAAATTGTCATTATGACTGAAAATGAAATGGGTACCCTTATTGTAGATTCCGCATTTGAAATTCATACTCACATCGGGCCGGGGTTGCTTGAATCTGCATATCAAAAATGTCTTATTCATGAATTGGAAAATCAAGGACTTAACGTTCTAAGTGAAGTAAAACTTCCACTTCGCTACAAAGGAATAAAGTTTGACTGTGGATACAGAATCGATATATGGGTCCATAAAAAAGTGATAGTTGAAGTTAAGATGGTGGATACATTACTTGATATCCCCAAAGCGCAACTTCTCACCTACCTGAAATTGACTGGCTGCAAGCTTGGCTATCTTCTGAATTTCAAAACATCCAGGATGAAAAGTGGAATCAAAAGAATGGTCAACAAACTCTGATATCTTTACGAGTATGTAACCCACTTTTCCCAGCGCCCCCGCGCCTCTGCGGTGAAAACAATCAATTTATGATAGGTTAAATTGAAAATAGGAATCGATTCCAATCGCGGTTTACTTTGATTCGATTGCTCAATTGATTTTATTGCGTTGATCCAAAATTAAATTAATTGTATGGGATTTACACTGTTAGACGGTATCGTAATTATACTCTACCTGGTAGCGGTGGCCGTGTTTGGGATTTGGTCCGCCGGTTCACAGGAAAGTACCACCGATTATTTTCTCGGCGGACGTGATATGCCGTGGTGGGCTATTCTTTTTTCGGTGGTGGCTACAGAAACCAGTACGCTCACATTTATTAGCATACCGGCTGTGGCTTATGGCGGCAATCTTACGTTTCTGCAACTGACGTTTGGGTATATTATCGGCCGGATTATTGTGGCAGTCTGGTTTTTACCCGCCTATGTTGAAGGGGAGCTCACGACGGCGTATCAATTTCTTGAGAAGCGTTTTGGAACAAAAATGCGGAAAGCGGCCAGCAGTACATTCATCATCACGCGCCTGCTTGCGGATGGTGTTCGCCTGTTCGCCACAGCCATTCCCCTTGCCATTATTTTTCGTTTTGCGGGTGTGTTTGCAGAATGGGGAGATGGTGCAATCTACCTGTTGGCAATCTCCGTAATATCGGTGATCACACTGTTTTATACGTTTTTTGGAGGGATTAAAGCGGTGATCTGGATGGATGTTGTTCAGATGGTGGTCTACATGGGAGGGGCTTTATTTGCGCTCGGCCTGATGTTGGGCAAAATGCCGATATCTCTCGGGGAATCCATCGCGTTAATTAGCGACGCCGGGAAATTCCAGGTATTTAATTGGGGAGGCGGCATGAGTTTTAATGAATTTATAGCCGATCCCTACGTGTTCTGGGTATCGATCATTGGTGGGGCTATTTTTTCAATCGCTTCGCATGGAACCGATCAGCTGATTGTTCAGCGATTACTCTCTATCGGGAATTTGAAATCCAGCAGGAAGGCTTTGATCTGGAGTGGAATTGTGGCTAGTCTCCAATTTGGGCTCTTCCTTTTTATAGGATTGATGCTGTATGGATTTTACGAAGGGGCATCCATCGCCGATCTTGGCCTCCGTACGACGGACGAAATTTTTGCGATGTTTATCGTTGATCATATGCCGGTTGGAGTGGCGGGCTTGATTGTTGCATCTCTGTTTGCAGCGGCTATGAGCAGCCTGAGCTCATCCCTTAACGCTCTCGCATCATCAACCACGTACGATATTTTAAAGCCACTCTTTGGAAGCAGCTGGGATGATGCCAAAGAATTGTGGGTTTCCAGAATGGTAACCATAGGCTGGGGATTTATACTGACCGGTTCAGCATTCTTATTCACCTGGCTGCAACTTTCGGGTGATGAGCAACCGGCGATCGTTGAACTGGGTCTTGGAATTGCGTCATACACATACGGGGGATTATTAGGTATATTTTTACTCGGCAAGTTATTTGACCATCCTGACAGAACAGATGCAATGATTGGGTTCTTTAGTGGCTTGATAGCACTGCTGTTTATGGTTGAAGGGGCCCTGCAAGAGTTTCTGCCAGGGGAGCCGCTTACAATTGCATGGCCACTCTATACATTCGTGGGAGCTGTTGTGGTCATTGCCGTAGCAAACGGTTCATTCTATATCCGCAAGTTGCTCCATGCGAAAAATTCTGCGTAATAATACGGAGGCAGCCAGCAGCTGTTTATCAGACTTGTGCCATCTTCTGATAGAGAGGATGAATAGCTGATGGTGATTCATTCCGTAGCGTATGGGCAGATGGTTTAAACAGACACTTGATCTTCGGCGGGCTGAATAAAATCGTTGATCAATGATCTAAGCTCACCAATTCCTTTTCCGCTTTCCGCCGAACAGGGCAGGACCGGAACTTCGATGTTCATCCCGGACAGAACTCCCCGGACTTTGCGCACGGATCTAGCAAGCTGGTTTCCCGACAACTTATCACTTTTGGTTAAGACAACAGAAAAGGGCATCTGGTTTGACGCCATCCAGAAAAAGAAATCCTCATCAAGTGATGTTGGATCATGCCGGGCATCCACAAGATGAACGATGAGCTGCAGGCTTTCACGGTTTTTCAGGTAGTGTTGAATATCCCTTCCCCAGCGTTCGCGCTCCTTTTTTGGAACTTTGGCAAATCCAAATCCGGGAAGATCAACAAGGTAAAACATCTTATTGATCTTATAGTAATTCATTTGTTGAGTTTTGCCTGGCGTGTTACTCGTGCGGGCAAGTTTACGTTTATTCGTTACTTTGTTGATAAGGGACGATTTTCCAACATTGGATCGTCCTGCAAAGCAGAATTCAGGGATTGTAGGTGGCGGACAATCGTCCAGAGATGGTGCTCCTGTAACAAATTCGGCGTGTTCAAAACCCATGATCTTTCTTTAATTTAACATGATTGAATCAACCCGCCCGGCAGTAGAGTTCTGAACTGTTTATACCAGCTCATTCTCTTCTTTTTCAACACCAAAATTGACAGGCACGGGATAATTCCCGGTAAAACAGGCCGTGCAGTAGTTGTGCGGGGAGGGGTTTGCTTCTTTAACCGCTTCAACGAGCCCGGTGGATGAGAGGTAGCGAACACTATTGACTCCAATATCTTTTGCTATGGCATCCACATCACGGTTAAACCGATTCGCAATCAGTTCCTCGGGGCTTGGAAAATCCATGCCGTAGAAACAGGGATGGGTGATCGGAGGGGAGCTCACAAGAAAATGGATCTCCTTTGGATTTGCGTTGCGAATCATCTCTACAAGGTAGCGAGAGGTCGTTCCTCGAACGATTGAATCATCAACGATAATTACAGATCGTCCTTCGATGACGCCTTTCACGGTATTAAACTTGGTCCTGACTTTTAGTTCGCGGGACTTTTGGCCGGGCGAAATGAATGTCCGGCCCACGTAGTGATTTCGAATCAGGCCGATATCGTACTTGCAGTCGTAGCCATTCTTTTGATTTTCGTGTGCATATCCAATCGCAGCTGTATTGCTGGAATCGGGCACTGAAATTACAATTGGTTTTCTGTCCGGATCTTCGAATTCTATGATGTCGCTCAGCGGGTGTTCCTTAGCAAGCTGTTTTCCAAGGTTACGGCGAATTTTATCTACCATCTCACCAAAAATTTTACTGTCGGGCCTTGAAAAGTAGACATATTCAAAGATGCACTGGCTGCTTGTGGTTCCCTCCTTCGCATCCAGGAAATAAGATTCCGGTGCTTGATTGTCCGTTGCTTCACGGTCAATCACAATCACTTCACCGGGTTCAACATCACGCAAAAATTCTGCGCCGATGATATCGAATGCACAGGTCTCGCTGGCAACGGTATAGGAGCCGTCTATTGTGCCAAGTGCAAGCGGCCGGAACCCGTTTGGATCGCGGACAGCTATCATTTTTGTATCCGTGAGAATGACAAGACAGTAGGCCCCTTCAATTTGCCGCAGTGCTTCAAGAATTTGACCAAGCTGTGTTGTTTCCTTGCTGTGAGATATCAAATGAAGAATCAACTCTGTGTCTGATGTGCTTTGAAACAGAACACCCTCTTCGCGAAAGCGGTCTCGAAGTGAACGTGCATTGGTGAGATTGCCATTATGAACAATCGAAAGGTTTCCATTTTTGTGGTGTACCCTGAATGGCTGAATATTTGATGGATTTTTGGATGAACCGGATGTAGAATACCGATTGTGACCAATTGCACTGCGACCTTTAAGTTCATTTTTAAAGATTTTATCGTCATCAAAAACGGAGAGAACAAGGCCAAAATCTTTATGCATCGGCATGACAGACCGTTGCTTTTTATCATCAAAGTAAGAGGTAACAATTCCCGCAGATTCCTGTCCCCTGTGCTGAAGAGCGTGCAGTCCGTAGTAGGTAAGAAGAGCAGCGTCGGAATGATCGAATATTCCGAAGATTCCACAATAGTCGTGGGGTTTATCTATCATGATATGTTTTAACAGAGCTGATAAATTTCGGTGCAGTTAAAGATATGGAATTCGCCGCTAAATAAAAGACTCAGTACCAGCCAGATTTTAGAGGAGGAAAGCGTAAATCGAGCTTGATAACAAAAACCGGCCGTATTACATTGATGAACACAATTCCGGTCTAATACTTATTTTTGACAATGAAGAAGAAAAAAATCATTGATGCCGTTTCGATTCTATTTCGCATGCTGCTGGGCGCTCTTCTGCTCATTGCCGGAATACTTAAACTTCAGGACAATTCGGCACTTTTTGAAACGGTGGCGTACATCACGTGGATCCCGGCGAGTCTGAAATCCGTCGTGATTGATACACTGCCTTATATTGAGGTATTGGTTGGTGCACTGATGATCACAGGCTACTTTAAAAAATATATTTTGCCTGTTGGTGCATTTATCTACGTTGGTTTCTTTCTATTTGCCATCTATGGCTTTGGATCGGGAATTGAGGGAGATTGTGGTTGTTTTGGTGAGGTGGATGATTCCAATATCCTGGCATACGTGCTGGGGAGCACCTTTGGCTGGTCCATGGTTATTCGAAATGGAATATTTGTAGCCATGGCGGGAGCTGTTTTGTGGAATACAACATTCTACGATCCCCAGGGAGAGTGAAGTATTCGCAGGTTTCAGGTGTGTAGTGTCCTGTCATTCATAAAGTGTCGTGTACCTCTGTAGTCATCGGATGTGTTGTTTCTGAAATATCAAGTTATTACGAATTAAAATGTCATTCATCGCTGACTCATCCGATGACTTGCATGCGACAACGTATTGTCGAGATAATGGTAGTTTATCTTCGCTATGGAACCCTGTTCTTACGATTCGTTACTCATGATAGTATTGATTCGGGTCAGCGTCTCTTCAAAACGATTCAGCGCCTGCAAATGAGCCTGATGCAGATCCGACATATACGCATCGTCCATCACATGTCCCTCCTCAATAGCATAGCGATAGGCTGGCAGCATCCAGGAGGCATACCCGCTGTATGGATCAGAAGATGAGTAGAGAGAACGCAGCCAGGGACTAAAAGGCAATCCTTCATTGTGTAAAAAACTTCTTTCAAGCTGTAACAGCTGGTGGTTCACAGAGTCTTGTAAAGATTTGGCAAGTCCGCCATTCTCCGTATGCCGGCGAATGAGTTCCTCATACCGGTTCATCTGACCGGAAATCGTATTCACTTTCTCCTGAAGTCCGCTTCCTTCAAACAGGTCAGTGTCTGTCAACTTGTTTACTGATTTTATATGGCGCTTCAAGTCCGCTCCGTACCTTGGTATATCGTAGGGAAGTATCTGAGCGTTTGCAAACCGGAGCGCAATGAGTCCATAAACATCCGCAAGGGCAGGCCCGTAGCCAAAACCGGGATCGAGATGGTTTTCGTAAAACCAGAAAGTATCGAAATTGGTGTGATAAATTGGCACAGATCCTGAAATAGAGACTCCGGCAGATGGAATACCAGCCCGCATGTAGAATCCTACATGGTCAGACCCGCCTCCCAGGTTCCCGATGGAAGGGGACTCATTTGATGAGTTATCAGCCCAGAAATCATAAATTGAAGCACCGGTATCCGGATGTTTTACGGATTTTGCCGCCTGGATGATCGGTTTTTTTAGTGATGGGGAGGAGGATGCTCTGAAATTTGGGCCGGTAACCGACATATCTGCATTTAGATACAAAACGGATTTAGCCATCAACTCATCTTCGAGCTGTTCAACCCACTCTGATGAGCCGATCAGCATAAACTCTTCGGCGTCCCAGTGGCCAATTAAAATACTTCTTTTTGGCCGATAGCCCTCATCAGCCAGTTTTGATAGCGATTCCGCAAGTGTGAGAAGCATGGCGGTACCGCTGTTAGGATCAGTGGCACCAAACGACCAGGCGTCGAGATGGGCACCCAGTATGATCCACTCATCGGGATATTCACTTCCTTCAATAAAGCCCACGACATTCGAGATTTGTTTCATCTCATACGGCTGATCTACCTCCACACGAACGGTCAAATCTGCTCCACCGGTGACTCTGTACGGATACTCAAAACCTCCCTGCCACTCCTCCGGTGCTTCGTCACCCTGCATTCGGCTTAAAATTTCGTCAGCAGCACCATACCCGATCGGTGCTACCGGAATAGTATGAAAATCAACATCTTCACGATTGATTCTCTCCGGAGAGTCGGGATGCGCGAGAGGCAGTGCAGGCTCAAATGGCGTGAGAGGATCACCGTAGTAATCCAGTGTCAGCAGCGAACCGCGCTGGATTGCGCTTTCATCAGAATAAATTCCGTCCGGATAAGCGTTGCCGCGATCGGTCACGGGATCGGTAAAAATAACCAGTCCGATGGCTCCGGCCTCTTCGGCATACTTGGCTTTGTATCCCCTGAAATTTCCGCCATACCGTGCAATCACGACTTTTCCATCCAGTGATATGCCCATCTCCCGGAGCTGCTCAAAGTCCTCTTTTGTACCGTGGTTGGCGTAAACCACTTCACCCTCAACTGTACCGGAACCCGAATAAGCATTCCAGCCATGCATAAGGTTGTGGTGGGAGGTGTTGGGATCCTGTTTGTATTCAACTTCTTTGTTTGGCAGAATAATTTGCTCCGGGGTGATCAGGCTCACCGACACCCGGCCCGGTTGGGGCAGTAACACATCGTAATCGTAATTTTCTACTTTAAGGCCCGCTTCTGCCATTGTATTGTGAATGTAATCTATGACCTCCCGGTTTTCGGGCTGACCTGCAAATGCCGGTGTTTTGGTTAAATTGTAGAGGTGCCTGCGATAGACCTCAGGCGAGTGCATGGATAAAAGCTTTTGTTCCAGTTCGAGTTGATCGGCTTTTTGATCTTCAAAAAAACCGGATAATTCGGGTTCAACCTCAGACGTACAGTGTAACAGGGTTACGGCGCAAAAAAGCAATAAAAGGAGAGTGAATGATCGATTCATAAATGGTAATGAAGGAGTTGTTTTTTGATCGATGGATAATGTGAAACAATTTTGAATGAAATGCCAATAGTTAAATACTGCTTAACAGTTATAGGCTTTAGAAACTCTACCACTGAGCTATTCCCGAAGTTCATTGTCCTTTGAATTAATCAGCCACTCAATATATTTGCGGCTCTTTTTACGTTTGATGAAGTTTTCAAATTTGATAGGGTTGGTTTTCGATTCAAACGAAGTATAGAATTTCAAATCCCATGGGATGCCCGGTTTTGTCGATGGATTATCTCCCTGATTATGCCGTCGGAGGCGTGTTTTCAGTGTAGTTCCGGTATGGCCTGTGTAGTATCGATCTGTTGAAGGGCTGTATAAAATATATGTGTAGAACATCTCTGTTGATTAAGATCTTGAAACAAAAAAAGCCCAAAGAACGAATCTTTGAGCTTTTTTTGAAATGAGCGGGAAACCGGATTCGAACCGGCGACCTTCTCGTTGGCAACGAGATGCTCTACCACTGAGCTATTCCCGCATGGGAAAAAGTAATTTGGTATCAAAATGTCAAAGCGAGTTGCCGTGGCGACCTTAACGTTGGTCCCGAATGCTTTCGGGACTCTACCACTGAGCTATTCCCGCATGGGAAAAAGTACTGCGAAATAAAAAAATGCTTAGTACGAAAGACCAAAATAATTCATTTGGATCTCACATTAATCAAGACTCGAAATATAAAGTGTTTTGGCTTATCTTTTCAACACTATTTTTTAATTTTATTTAAAACATTTTCGTCTCGAATAATCTCAGATATCGTTTCATTGTCAGGTATTACAGGACGGTCTCTATAGCGGTCTACGGTGCATAAAAATCCGAGTGGTTCATTGTTATCAGCATGAAATTGATGAATGGTGCCCGGGCTTATATAGATTACATCAAAAGAGCGTATATCCTGGATGTCATCATTTAGAATAACTGAACCACTGCCCCGGATAACAACAACAGAGTGAGGATGTTTATGATATTCCAGGGATGAGTAGCCATCGGCCTGTAATTCAAAATAGCGGGTTTGAAAGTTCAATTCATTGTAATCATCACCCAAAAGGGTGTATCTGTGAACGTTTTTGAAATTGTCGGTATCCGTTTTATAGACCTTCTTTTCGACTCCGTTCCATGAGAAGTTCTCGCATTTGACGACCTTTGATTTTTTACTCATAATGGGTGAGTGTTTGTTGAAACTCCTGTGCGGCAACGAATAATCCTTCGGGATGCTGATAAAGACTGCCTCCTACTAAAAATAGTGTATTTTCGCCATATTTCTCTATCCAGTGCGGCAGGCTATTTCTATCGATGCCCCCGGCGGGTACGGGCAAAGCCGTACGAAGATTCAGATCTCTACTCCTGCACTCCCTGTTGATATTCAGGCACTCTTCGAGTGTGTATGAAAAGCGTCCGCCGGCATTGGGATAAATGATACAGTCCGCCCCAAATGCCCGCCATAACACTCCGTAAAAGATGGCCGGAACAAAACCAGAGTTTTTATGAATTGTATACGGGCCTGAGAATACAGGATGAGCCATGACGGGCAGACCGGTTTGCGAGCGTGTGATGTCAATAAGACTGTTAAGGCCGGTAATCTGAGGTGAAATCAAAACACCATCAGCACCCAGTTGTTCTGCAATTTGAAGCCGCCGCATCACTTGATTCGGGGTTCCTGTAATATTTGGAAAGTAAAGCGTCTTCTTTCCAGATAGCTGCATTCCCTTTTGAATTGCCCGAACACATTCATCGACTCTTGATTTGAATGTTGCCATGGGCTGATTCGCCAGGCCGTGATCATCTTTAATAATATCAATCCCTCCGGAAGCAAACTGCTCTGCCAATTCGGCCAGGTTCTCGGCGCTGCTGCCAAGCGGTTTCAGTGCCGTACAGCTTAGCGGCCGGCCGTGGGCGTCTAAACGGTCCCGAATTCCCTGAATGCCAATGGCAGGTCCCGGAAATAACTCTGAAAGGTACGATCGGTCAAGATCCGTAATTTGTATCCCGGGTTTGATGGACACATTACCAAAAATAACATTTAAAAACTGGAGAGGATCCCCGGCAACGAGCTCTGTTTTAAACCGAATGGAGCTTTGCCACCGTTTTGCACCGACCTGTTTTAACATTGAAACCTGGCCGACAAACATTTTGAGTTCGGTGGGAATGGTTTCATACGGGAGCTCAGCAGACTGTTCTATAGCGATATCTTTGGCCTTTTTTTCAGCTTCGGGCTCATTGTCTGCTGAAAATTGGTATGTCACATAAAACGAATTCCCGGAATTCATTTAAACTTACCGGATCAATGTTTCAGTTCTTCCCGGGCCGGTGGAGATAATCGAGCAGCGAGAACCGGTAGTTTCTTCAATAAAGGAGATGTACTCTTTGGCCTTTTGGGGGAGTTCGTCAAAGGTAGTGGCATCGCGACAGGAATTTTTCCACCCGTCGAAAGTTCTGTAGATGGGCTTTACGTGATCCAGCGCACCCGTTTCAATGGGATAAACATCTGTTGTTTTGCCGTTGATTTCGTAGTGCGTACATACCTTGATGGTTTCGAAGCCGTCGAGAACATCCAGTTTGGTAAGGGCAAGCTGGTCCATTCCATTCAGGTTTACCGCGTATTTTAGGGCAACCAGATCCAGCCAGCCGCACCTGCGCGGACGGCCGGTTGTGGCACCAAATTCGGCTCCTTTTTTACGAAGTTCATCGCCGGTTTCATCAAACAATTCCGTGGGGTAAGGGCCATTGCCCACGCGGGTGGAGTAGGCTTTGGTTATTCCAATAGCATTTGTAATAGATGTAGGTGGAATACCGCTGCCCACACACGCACCGCCCGCGGTAGGGGATGAGGAGGTGACATATGGATAGGTGCCATGATCGATATCCAGGAGAGCTCCCTGAGCACCTTCAAGCAGGATATTGTGCCCATCGGCAACAGCTTGGTGCAGGATGTTGGTTGTGTTACAAATAAAAGGTGTAAGGCGCGAGATACTCGGCTTTAATTTTTCCAGTATTTCGTCAACATCAATTTCAGGTTCATTATGCACGTGGCGCAGTGCTTTATTTATCTCATTGACATTTTCTTTGATGCGCTTTGTTAGCTCGTTCTGATGATTGAAATCTGCCATTCTGATCCCCACACGCGCAACTTTACTCACATAGGCGGGACCAATTCCCCTTCCGGTGGTGCCGATGGCGTCCTTCCCACGGCTTTTCTCTCTGACATTATCAAGAACTTTGTGGTATGGCAGAATAACATGTGCGGAGCCACTAATAAAAAATCGACCATTAAGATCTGATCCAAATTTTGTGACCTCATCTATTTCATCCACCAGGGCCATTGGATCTATAACCACACCGTTTCCAATGACACATTTCGCTTCACCGTTGAATATCCCGGAAGGAACCAGGTGAAGTACAATCTCTTTACCATCGAATTTGATGGTATGCCCCGCATTTGCTCCTCCCTGGTAGCGTACGACGAATGCCGCATCCTTACTCAGGTGATCCACTATTTTACCTTTTCCTTCGTCGCCCCACTGGGCACCAATAATGATTTTAGTAGCCATAAGCCAAAAAAAAGGAGGTGCTGAACACCTCCTTCTCGATTTATTAATAGAATTTATGTTAGTTCAACAGAATTACTTTTCATCAGAGAATGAGTCAACGGCCTCATCAAGGGATCGGTAATGTTTGAATACCGTAATCAGTTTGGTAACAATAAGCAGGCTTTCAATTTTATCACCGGCATTGCAAATCCGTAGATCTCCGCCGGCTTTTCTCATGGTGGTTAAACCGCCAATGAGCATCCCAAGGCCAGACGAATTCATGAATTTCACTTTACCAAGATCGATAATGATGTTTTTCTTATCCTCTTCGATGAGTTCATGAAGTTTTTCGTTCAGACTCACGGCATCGGGTCCGCCCATTACATTGCCCTTAAAAGCAATTACTACACAATTATACTTCTCTGAAACATTGAATCCCATGATACTTTCCGTTTAAATTTAGGAGTAAATTATGAGGTTGATTTTGCCTCGATAGCGCGCTTCTGTAATTCCACAACAAAAGAACTTGCAACAAAAAGTGAACTGTATGTTCCAAGAATAACGCCAATTACAAGAGCAAATGCGAACCCTTTCAACACTTCTCCGCCGAATATAAACAGGACCGTGACCACAAACAAGGTGGTGACCGAGGTGATTACTGTCCGGCTGAGCGTATCGTTCAGGCTTTTGTTAATCATATCTGTAAAACTCATGGTTTTATAGATGAGGGAGTTCTCCCGTATTCGGTCAAAAACAACCACGGTATCGTTCAGCGAATACCCGACGATGGTCAGGAATGCTGCAATCAGCGCCTGATCTATGGTGACGTTAAAGTTCACAAGAGGTTCAATGACGGTGAATATTCCAAGAACAATAACCACATCATGGATAAGGGCACCTACGGCTCCTGCAGAGAAGTACCATCCTTTAAACCGGATGAGGATGTAGATAAAAATAACGGCTACAGCAAAAAGAATGGAGTTTAAAGCCGCCAACTTCAAATCCTCTGCAAAACGGGGCCCTACGATGTCGGTTTTAATGACAGTGGCCTCGTTATCCGGGTAGAGCTCATTGAGGTTGGACATGATGGTGTTTTGCACATCCCCGATATCTCCCGAGGCATCTGTCCTGATAAGGATTTCAGTGGGTGAGCCAAAGAGTTTTAACTCAGGTGTGGCTCCCAATGGCTCCGTAAGCTGGCTGCGAATTTCTACAACATCAACCTCCGATTCAAAGTCAAAGACGTACTCTTTTCCGCCCCTGAAATCGATACCGTAATTCAGCCCCATCGTAAGAACCGCCACTATAGAGCCTATGAAAAGAAAACCAGAAACGACATACATTATCTTCTGGGCTCTTATAAAATCGTAATTCGGTGTTTCAAACCATTTCATAATAAATACCTTTTGTTTTAAACGTTTAAAAAATTATTGACCGGCTTATCCAAAGCTTATGCTGGATGTTTTCTCGCGTGTAAGGTAATCGATGACGACGCGAGTGATAACAATTGCGCTAAAGAGTGAGGATGCAATCCCCGCCATCAGCGTGATAGCAAACCCTTTGATGGGGCCTACTCCGAAACTGAAGAGGATAACGCCAACAAAGAACGTGGTTACGTTGGCATCCACAATGGCGCTCATAGCATTTGAGTACCCATTATCGATTGCGGCACGCAGGGTTTTTCCGGCCCGTAGTTCTTCGCGTATCCGGTCAAAAATCAGCACGTTGGCATCTACCGCCATACCGATTGTCAGAACAATACCGGCAATTCCCGGCAGGGTAAGTGTGGCATTAAATGCGGCCAGGATGCCCAGTATGAAGATGATATTCAGGATAAGCGCAAGGTCTGCAATACCGCCTCCAACATGATAATAGGCGATCATAAAAAAGGCCACGAATATCAAACCAAACAGGACGGAATAGAACCCTGCATTAATGGAGGCTTCACCCAGCGAAGCGCCCACGGTTCTTTCTTCAATAATTTCGAGCGGGGCAGGCAGTGCACCGGAAAGCAGGATGTTCACAAGATCTTCTGCCTCCTGCAGGCCGCCCATTCCGGTGATGGAGGAACGGCCACCGGTGATTTTGGATCGAACATTGGGGTAGGAGTAGACATACCCGTCAAGAACAATGGCCACCGGCCGGCCGATATTAGCTCCTGTTATCCTGGCCCAGCGGCGCGTGCCGTCGGAATCCATCGTCATGGATACTTCGGGAACGTTCGTGTTGGGATCAAACGCCACGCGTGCCTCGGAAATAACGTCTCCCGTCATTTCAACCTGGCTTCGAACAGGGATGAGTTCAAACAGATCAAGCCCCTGGTCCTGGGCAAATGGTTGTGCTCCCCACATTAATGTAGAATTGCGCGGGAGTATATTTTGAACCTCTTCTGTAAAGAGCAGGTCGTTTACGCGGGCCGTATCAGGTCCGGCTGCGTACCCAAACACATACTCGCTGCGCCCCTGTGGATTAAATACCTCAAGCAGCGGGTTTTGTGCACTACCGTTGTTGACCTCAGTTGTATCGTCCTGGCTGGGTTGGTAGTACTCAATAATCTGCCGCTTCGCCGCGTTGAGTTCGTCTACGTTGGGCGTAAGTCGAAATTCCAGTCGTGCTGTTCCCCGCAGAAGGTTTCGTACGCGCTCTTCATCAGCCACGCCGGGCAGCTCCACAACAAGCCGGCTATCACCCTGTTGCAGGATGGAGGGTTCCGTTACGCCATACCGGTCAACCCGTGTACGGATAATCTCCATAGCACGTTCAACGGCGCTGCTTCTCTGGTTGCGGAGGTACTCCTCAACTTCTTCATTTGTTGATCGCCGGGTGATATTATCAGCATCTGACCGGTAGTACCGGCTGAGCATGGCGTTAGGATCGCGGTTCTCAAATTCATTGATAAATTCGGTAATGAAATCTGTTCTCTGCTCAATAGATCTCTGTTTTGCAGTATCAATGATACCTTCCAGGCTTTCATCTGCAAAATCACCAGCAAGTTCACGAACAAGCTGAGCAACACCTACTTCAAGCGTGACGTACATTCCGCCCTGCAGATCAAGCCCGAGGGAGAGTGAATTGGCACGTAAATCTTGCAGACGTTCCCGGTTTTCTTCAAGATATTGCACGCGTTCAGCTTCGGGCATATCTTCTATGTGATTTTGCTCAAGCGACCACTGTACGGTTGGGAACAGGTACCAGATAGTCATCGCCAAAAAAAGCACAATACAGACGATTTTAAATCCATTATTTTGTTTCTTCATAAAGAAATACTCTTTTTTGATTGGTTAAAATAGTTAGAAACCGGGCGCACGTGTCCCGTAATTATACTGGTCCGGGTAAGAGAAAAATTTAGGGAGCGTTAATGCTAATACCGCTGATGAGGGGAGAAACTGAATAGGAAGAAATAGTAAAAATTCCAATAATCCCGGACGAAGACGGCAGGGAGAACTGCGGCAAAGAGTGCCGGAGAGCATGAGAATGCCCATTGGATAGGTGCGATATCCATTTATAAATAGGTGATCGAATTTCATTCAACACAGCATCTGTGTCGCTGCTCTGATTGTTGTAAAAACTCCATTGCCCAATCAGCCAGCTGGAAACGTATCCGTCGTCCGAAGCAGATGTGAGAGGGCCGAAACGGAAATCGTCTTTATGATCTGCAATCAGACGGGATGCATCTTGCAACAGGCCCCAGAAATTTGGTGCCTCTTCCGGCAGCTGTTTGATCCGGTTTCGAAGGTCGAACTTTGAATCATCGCCGGTCGTAACCACGTTTTGGTTCAGCCATTGTGTAAAGGCTGTTTTTTTTGCATCGCCAAAAAAGGGTGACATGAGGTTAGCTGAGATTCCCGCAAACAGGATCCCAATAATGGCAAGACGCATAATATGTGAAATTCGATCTTTCATCATCTGTGTAAAATAGGCAGAATGAAAAGTGGAGACAAGAATTTATTTTCTGCGACGAGACTATTTTTCCACAGGGTCTTTTTTTCTCTGAAGCTCCTGACGTAAAAACCGGCCGGTAAAGCTCTGCCCGGATTCAGCAACTTTCTCCGGAGTGCCTTCAGCTATGATATATCCGCCCTCACTTCCGCCTTCCGGTCCAAGATCGATCACCCAGTCAGCGGCCTTGATTAAGTCAAGATTGTGCTCAATGACGATAACCGTATTCCCTTTCTCTACAAGCTTCTGGATGACATCAACCAACATACGGACATCCTGAAAGTGAAGCCCTGTTGTGGGTTCATCCATGATGTAGATGGTGTCTCCGGTTCCGATTTTTGATAGTTCGCGAGAAAGTTTAATTCTCTGTGCTTCGCCACCGCTAACCGTCGTGCTGGATTGACCGAGCGTAAGGTAGCCAAGACCCACAGAGTTTAATGTTTCGAGTTTGCGTTTAATAGAGGGCACGGAATCAAAAAATTGAGCAGCCTCACTGACCGGCATCTGCAGAACATCGGAAATGTTTTTGCCTTTGTAGTGGATTTCCAGTGTTTCGCGGTTGTATCGCTTGCCATTGCACTCTTCGCAATCCACATATACATCAGGAAGGAAATTCATCTCAATTTTTCGTACGCCATCGCCTTTGCAGGTTTCACAGCGTCCCCCCTTTACGTTGAAAGAGAAGCGTCCCTGGTCGTAGCCGCGAATTTTGGATTCGGGAAGTTCGGCAAAGAGTGAGCGGATATGATCAAAGACTTTTGTGTAGGTGCCGGGATTTGATCGGGGCGTTCGTCCAATCGGGCTTTGATCGATGGAAATAACTTTATCAACGTTGTCTAAGCCACTGATCTTCTGGTAGGGAAGAGGGACTGATTTAGAATTATAAAATGTGGTGGCAAGAATGGGTTCAAGTGTTTGGTTGATAAGAGAGCTCTTGCCGCTGCCGCTTACACCGGTTACGCAGATAAACTTCCCCAATGGAATTGTAAGGTCAACATGTTTGAGATTGTGGCCGGATGCCCCCTCAAGTTTTATGGATTCCCCGGATCCGGGTCGTCGGTCGGCTGTGTAGGGGACAGCTTCCTCATCACGTAAAAATTTCGTGGTTAGGGCTAAACGATCAAGATCACCGGGTTTTCCTTCCGTTACAATATACCCGCCTTCAGTACCTGCACCCGGCCCGAGATCCACTACGTAGTCAGCGTGTTCAATGGTTTCCCGGTCGTGCTCTACCACAATGACGGAGTTCCCGAGATCACGCAGGGTTTCGAGAGACTGGATGAGCTTGATATTATCGCGCTGATGGAGCCCGATGCTGGGTTCATCGAGAATATAGAGTACACCAACCAGCTGGGTTCCTATCTGTGTGGCCAGGCGTATTCTCTGTGCCTCGCCGCCGCTCAGGGTTTGAGCCTCCCGGTTCAGAGTCAGGTATGTAAGACCAACATTCAGGAGGAAATCAATCCGGTCAATCACCTCTTTGAGGACTTGTGCCCCAATTTTTCGCTGCCGCTCCGTGAGTTCAAGCCTGGACACGGTGCCACGGAGAGTGCGTATATCCTGCTGTACCAGATCATAAATCGTGAAGCCGTCAATTTTGTAGGAGAGAGCCTCTTTATTCAGCCGTCCGCCACCGCAGGAGCTGCAATCAACTTTTGAAAGGTACGCTTTAGCTTTATCGCGCTGTTTGGCTGATTTGCTCTCTTCATATTGTTCCCGGATAATCGAGCGAATGCCGGTGAATTTATGCTTATAGGTTACGTTGCTGTTTTTAAAATCATAGCTGACATCAAATTTTTGATCTCCCGCGCCATCAAACAGGACATCCATCACATCTTCCGGGAACTCTTTCAGAGGGGTCTCAAAATCAAGATTGAATGTTTTGAGTACTGCTTCGAGCTGTTTGAAGACAAAAATATCGCGGGGTTTCCCAAAAAAGCGGAGTCCGCCATCAGCGATAGACTCATCCGGATTGGGAATGACAAGCTGACGGCTTACATCGTACCGGTATCCAAGGCCGTTACAGGTTTTGCAGGCTCCATACGGAGAGTTAAAAGAAAAAAGGTTGGGCGCCGGATCTTCGTAAGATATTCCGCTTTCGGGATCATATAAATTTTTGGAATACATTTTATCTTCGATCACGCCATCTTTCTGTACCCCAAGAATAAGATTGCCATCAGCCATTTCCAGTGCCATATGAACGCTTTCTGAGATCCGTTTTTCGCTCTTGGGGCTGATCACAAACCGGTCAACAACAATTTCTATATTGTGAGTTTTATACCGGTCCAGTTTGATCTCTCCCTCCAGGTCTATCAGCTCGCCATCTACCCGCGCTTTGACAAACCCTTGTTTTTGCATTTGATCGAACAGCTCCCTGTAGTGACCTTTGCGGCCTCGGATCACCGGGGCCAGGCAGTACGCTTTGGTGCCGCTCTCAATACTCATGATGGAGGCCACAATTTGATCAGATGTCTGTTTCTCCATTTTGTTCCCTGTTTTGTAGGAGTAGGGAACACCCACACGCGCATACAGGAGACGAAGAAAATCGTAGATTTCGGTCACTGTACCGACCGTAGATCGAGGATTTCTGTTGGTAGTTTTCTGATCGATGGAAATTACGGGCGATAGGCCGTCAATGAAATCGACATCCGGCCGCTCCATCATCCCCATGAACTGCCGGGCGTATGCCGAGAGCGACTCCAGAAACCGGCGCTGCCCTTCTGCGTAAATCGTATCGAAGGCGAGTGAAGATTTACCTGAACCCGAAAGACCTGTAAATACAACAAGTTTCTCTCTCGGGATGTCGATGTCAATATTTTTGAGGTTGTGTTCGCGTGCTCCGCGGATAACAATATTGGTATGCAAAGTGGGGCTTATTAAATTATAAACGTAAACTGATGAATATACAAAAAAAGCAACGTAAACTCATGCCTGAAGAGTTCAGATCATCTCCGGCAAGGGAATTGTTCGAAGCAAACGGGGCCTGAAAAGCCTGGATTCATAAAAAATCAACGTATTATCATTTTCTTTTCGGCCAGATTCTTATATTTAAGGCTATTTTTAATTCACAGATCGATCTTTTTACATGAGCAGAAACCCTAAAGTAGCCAACCCGATCAAACTGTCACGTTCAACGGCAGACCTTAAGTGGCATCCGCTTTCGTGGCATGAAAAACCCATCAACCAGCTCCCGGCATATCCGAATACCGATGACCTGGAGACTAAATACAGGGAACTGCAGGATCTGCCGCCGCTTATCACCTCGTGGGAAATTGAAGCTCTGAAAGAAAAATTAGCGAACGTATCTAATCGCAAAGGGTTTTTGCTGCAGGGTGGCGATTGTGCGGAAACATTTGAAGGGTGCCGATCACCCAAAATTGTGAATCTTCTGAAGGTTATGCTTCAAATGAGTTTTATTCTTGTCCATGAAATGGGCACACCGATTGTACGGGTTGGGCGGATTGCCGGGCAGTTCGCCAAACCGCGATCCAAAGATTTTGAGGTGATTGATGGTGTAGAGATGTTAAACTACCGCGGAGATTTGATAAACAGCTTCGAACCGAATGCGGAGGCCAGAAAACCGGATCCCTCTCGCATGATACAGGCATACAATAAATCTGCCCTGACGCTTAACTTTTTGCGCGCACTGACCGATGAGGGGTTTGCGGATTTACAGCATCCGGAGCAGTGGGAGCTGGATTTTATGAAAAACAACGAGTACTACAAAGAGTACGAAGCGATGGTGAATTCGATCCATAAGGCGATCCATTTTATGGAAACAATTACCCCGAATGTGTTTACAACCCTCCACAAAATTGACCTCTACACATCTCATGAGGCACTGAACCTGTATTACGATTCTGCACAAACCCGCCAGGTTCCCCGAAAGTCCGGGTGGTTTAACTTGAGCGGACACATGGTCTGGCTCGGGAACCGGACCAAACAGCTCGACGGTGCCCATGTAGAGTATCTGAAAGGGATAGAGAACCCAATTGGAATTAAGGTCGGCCCCCCGTTTGATCTTAATGATACGCTGAAACTTATCGAAACGATCAACCCGGAACACGAAGAGGGTAAGATTGTACTCATCACCAGAATGGGAGTAGATGATGTGGAAACCATCATGCCCGGATTTATTCAAGCGATTAAGAGAGAAGGGCACCCTGTGGTATGGAGCTGCGACCCCATGCACGGAAACACATTTTCAACAGGAAATAGTATAAAAACCAGAAGGTTTGACGATATCCTGCAGGAAATACGATCCACATTCGCAATTCACAGGGCAGAGGGCAGCTACCTTGGTGGTGTCCACCTGGAAATGACGGGCGACAACGTGACCGAGTGTGTTGGTGGTGCAAATGGGCTGAACGAAGATAGCCTTGATTTAAACTACGAAACCTACTGCGATCCCCGCCTGAATTATGAGCAAAGTCTTGAAATGGCCTTTCTGGTAGCGAAGGAGTGGAATAAAAGCTACGGCTAACCAGGCAGGCAGCTAAAGCGTGTGGAGACCGGCCCGCACATGGATCAATAATAGCATATCCTTCGTCTTTAACGTGCGGGTAGGATAGCGTACGTTCGTTATACAGGAGGCTCACCATAGCAGGAACGTGTCTTTACCTCACCCGGTGTAAGAACCTCCGATTGACATTTTTACAGCTTGTTCAGCCAGTCCGTCCAAAATATAATGACAGCCTGAACCGTTCGTTATAGAATCTGTAAAAGCTTCATGCAGAGTACCATGAATGTGTCATATTACTGCCAATAGTAGCTGTTGGCACATCAATTGCATCTATCTAAAGTGAAATTAATCACCTTTAAATGGAGGAGCAATTATGACACTATTACAATACAACCGACCCGGCAGCACGAGAACAGGAAAGCATTTTTCCGATATTATGGATGAATTCTTTAACGAAGCCGTCGCCGGCAGGGCAACAACATTTTCTCCCAGTATTAATATTTCTGAAACCGAGGATCAATTCAGTATTGAAGTAGAGGTTCCGGGTCTGAATAAAGAAGACCTGAATATTAATGTTGAAAATAGTACGCTGACCATCAGTGGTGAGCGTAAGAAGAAATCGGAAGAAGATGGCCGGCGGTTCCATCGCGTAGAAACACATTATGGAACCTTTAACCGCTCATTCCAGCTTCCTGATTATGTAGACCAGGACAGTATTGAAGCTACGTACAAAAATGGGATTCTGGATGTAACCATGAACAAGCGCGAGGAAAAACTTAAAAAGCAGATATCTATCCAATAGGTGTTCTCAAATCGAGAGCAGGTTAGTTAGTTGCCGGGGTCGTATTGAACTACGGCCTCGGCCTTCATTTACGTTGCGCTAATGAGGTTATCAGCAGGATTAGGTGCAGCGTATCTCTATTTCAATAGAAAAACAATGAAACATTTCAACGGTTTTTTCGGAATAAAATAGATGTGTTTACTTACAACAAAACCGAAACCCGCTGTGTACTGACTAATACAGTTTCGGGAACCCGATGTAATGAAGTTGAATAGTAACAATAACAGCAGATTAAACAGACATGGATCGTATAACAAAAAGTATTATCGCCGCTCTCTCTATTCTTGTGATTTTTTTGGGCATGCACGTTGCAGTAGATAATAACTCTACAAATGCATCGGTTTTCACAATGCCTTCTTTTAGTGAATCATCACCCGAAAAAGCTGAAGATATTCCAATTCAAACCCTGGCAGATTTTAACAACGCTATTGTAAACATAGCGGAAAGAACAAATCCCACAGTGGTTACGATCACAACCAGCCGAACCGTACGAGAGCAGATGCGCAGCCCGTTCGAGTTTTTCTTCAACGATCCCCGGTTTGAACGTGAGAGAGAGCGCCAGGTGAGTGGTCTCGGGTCAGGTGTTATTGTAGATGCCGGTGAAGGATATATCATTACCAATAATCATGTGATAGAGAACGCCGATGAGATTCGGGTTCGCCTCTTTAACAGTGAAGAGTACGATGCGGAAGTTGTAGGTGCTGATCCGGGCAGCGATGTTGCCGTTCTGAAAGTTGAAGATGTGGAGGAACTGAAAGCGATTCCCCTTGGAGATAGTGATGAAATAAAGGTCGGAGAGATGGTTCTTGCCATCGGAAGTCCTCTTCAAAAGGAATTTGCACACACCGTATCGCAGGGAATTGTGAGCGCAAGCGGCCGGTCTTTTGTTGGGTTGAATCAATTTGAGAACTACATCCAGACAGATGCCGCCATTAATCCGGGGAACTCCGGAGGTGCGCTTATAAATCTCGATGGCGAACTTGTGGGAATCAATACGGCAATCGCCAGCAGGAGCGGCGGGAGCCAGGGCATTGGGTTTGCCATTCCGGTGAATATGGTGAAGAACGTAATGCAGGACTTGATTGAAGATGGAAAAGTATCCAGAGGGTTTCTTGGGATTACCCTTGGCGGAGAGGTGGATCAAACCATGGCCCGCGCACTCGATATGAGCTCTCCCCGCGGATTTGTGATTGGAGACATTACCGAAGGTGGCCCGGCAGATAAAGCCGGATTGAAATCTGGTGATGTGGTTACAGAACTGGAAGGAGAGCCGATTACAAACTGGTACGATTTCCGGGTTGAAATCGCAAATTCATCGCCGGGAACAGAAGTAGAACTCGGTATTTATCGAGATGGAGAGAACATGACAGTAAATGTTGAGCTCGGTGAACTCGGCTCTGAACAGATGGCCGGACTTGGATCTGAACAAGAGGATGCACTTATAGATCAGCTTGGGTTCCAGGTTTCGGAGCTCACAGATAACCTGCGTCAACAGCTGCGGCTGCAGCCAAATGTAGATGGTGTTGTGGTATCAGATATCAGCCGCCAAAGTGGTGCCTACAGGCAGGGACTGCGAGAAGGAGATGTCATCACGCAGGTGGCAAATCAGGTCATAGAAGATAAAGACCAGTTTTATGGTGTTATGAGCCAACTCATTGAATCGGGTGAAAATGTAACATTAATGAGGATATACAGGCAAGGACGCAATATTTTCATTGGATTTGAGTTGTAATATTGGTTGTTTTGGTTGAGGTTAAAAGCTGTCATCCTGGTGGATGGCAGCTTTTTTTTTGTCAATACTTCTTGAGATCTTTGTCTGGCACTACTTTTGCACTATTTCAGTACAAAAAGAAGGATTTCAATGGATTATAAAGACTACTACAACATTCTTGGAGTTGACCGCTCCGCTTCTCAACAAGAGATAAAAAAAGCATACAGGAAGTTGGCGGCCAAATATCACCCCGATAAAAATCCGGATGACGCAGGTGCGGAAGATAAATTTAAGGAAGTGGGAGAGGCGTATGAAGTCCTGAAGGATCCAGAAAAAAGGAAATTATATGACAAGGCCGGGTCGGACTGGAAGCGATATCAGCGTGCTGAAGACGGTGGCGGAGGGTTTGACTGGAGCCAATATGCACAACAGCACCAGGGGCAAAGCGGCCGGCAGCGGGTGAATGTGGATTTCGATGATATGTTCGCCAATCAAACAGGGGGGCGCAGCGGGACCTCTTCTGACAGCCCATTCTCAAGTTTTTTTGAAACACTGTTTGGTGGCGGCGGCTTCCAGCAGCAAGATCCGCGACGAAGGAGTACACAACGATCTTCAGGGGCAGATGCTATAGCCTCCGCTCATATTCCGCTGAAGGAAATTTTTACTGACACCACGAAAACATTTAAAATCAATGGCGAGAAAGTGAAGGTAAAAATTCCCGCTGGCATTGAAGACGGAAAAAAATTAAAGTTGAAAGGAAGGGGATCCAAATCTGATTTTGGCGGTAAACGCGGCGATCTCTATTTAAAAATTCACATCGATGTTCCCGAAAACGTGGAGCGAAAGGGCAGAAATATCTACCATTCGGTAAACGTGGATCTTTACACCGCGCTTTTAGGGGGAACAATTGTGGTTCCAACCCTTAATGGAACATTGAAACTGACGATTCCCCCGGAAACGGAGAATGGTAAATTATTCAAATTCAGCGGCAGGGGACTTCCGGATATGAACAATAGCACAAGAAAAGGCAATTACTACGTACGATGTATAATTGAACTACCGAAAAACCTGACAGCAAAAGAGAAAAAGCTGTTTAAAGAGTTGGCAGAGATCAGAAAAAACTAACGGACACGAACAGGTCAGTAAATTGTTAAATGTTGGCAGGCCGGTGGAATTCGATGCGGATTATTTCAATCTTCATCTCTTGTAATTTTCAATCCAATCAATCCCAATGCCAATTTTCCTTGTTGCTCTACTCGTCTTTTTTACTTCCTGGATGCCAAACTCTAATTCTAATGATTCTCGATGGGGTCAGATCGGCCACTACGTAACGGGACATGTTGCTTCCAATCATATTACGGAAAAAACAGCAGCTGAAATTGAGCGCGTCATCGGTAAAGAGTCCATCGCTGTTGCCACCGTTTGGATGGACGATATCCGGTCAGATAACAACTACGATTACACAAATACCTGGCACTGGGTTACCATACCGGATGGCATGACCTATGAGGAGACAGTAAAAAATCCTGAGGGAGATGTGATTTGGGCCCTTGAAAAATATATCCGGGAACTGAAAGAGGGCGGCCTGACAGCCAAAGAGGAGTCTGAGAGGCTCAAAATGGTGATGCATATGGTAGGCGATATCCACCAGCCACTGCATGTGGGAACAGGAGAGGACAGAGGCGGAAATCAAGCCCGTGTTCAATGGATGGGCGAGAATAGTAATTTACACCGTGTCTGGGACAGCAACATGATCGAATCGCGCCAGATGAGTTACACCGAAATCACGATGAATATTGATGTTATAGACGAGGAAACAGTAGCGGAGTGGCAGTCGGCAACCGTCAGAGAGTGGGCCATGGAATCCATGGAGTACCGGGAGAATGTATACGACCTGCCCGACAACAGACGCATAGGGTATGAGTACCGCTATCAAAACTATCACATCGTTAAAAAACGTCTGGTTCAGGCCGGCGTGCGTCTCGCAGGTGTACTCAATGACATCTACGACAGCTGACTTTACCAACGATTTTCTGTCCGGAAAATAGAATTGAGCCCGGCTACAGCCGCCGATTCTATAGCGTATCCAGAACGGAGCGGTGAACGTGATACGCATTGTCATCAAACATTACAAAACGAATGAGACCCGGCGTTTCTGAATCTTGAGCCTCTTTCCTGATGGTTTGAAACGCTACCCGCGCAGCTTCTTTCATAGGATAGCCAAATGCACCGGTTGA
>JAAAOB010000095.1 GCA_009909035.1 Bacteroidota bacterium | reverse complement strand
CTCCGCAGCGCCAATGGTACTCCTTCGGGGGTAGAGTAGGTCGCCGCCTCGTCTATTTTTCCAAAGCCCCCTTCGCTCCGCGATCGGGGCTTTTTTTATGTTAATAATTCAGTGTATTTTGGCTTTGTATTTAAATTGAATGTACGGCCACCCCACACCCCAAAGGCATTGAAAGATTTGATAAGAAAAGGCAACATCTCATTAGTCTGTTTAATCTGCATCACCCTGTTTCTTTGTTCAGCTATACGCCCATCGCAAGCACAACAAATTGGTGATTGGTCCGCAGTCACATCCCTGAATACAATCAATAGTATCACGCAAGATTCAGAGGGCACTATTTGGGGAGTCTCTAATGGAGGGCTCTTCTCCTTTACAGAAGGTGAATTTACCCGGAGTCTGACACCCGTCAATGGCATGTACAGGCTTGACGGGAGTGCCATTAGCTACCTTGAAGAATCGGACCGATTGATGATCGGGTATATTGATGGTATGATCGACCTGTACGACCCCAATGAAAACACCTTTCAACGAATTGAAGATATCAGGCGTGTTCAGACATTCACAGCAAGAGGTATTAATGCGATACGATCGCTGAATGATAAAATATATGTGGCTACTGATTTCGGCATTGTGGTCTATAACGCCTCTACTCTATTGGTTGCGGACTCTTTTACAAAAATTGGGTCGTTTGACAGAGGCACACCGGTACTGGATATGGATATTCAAAATAGTACCATCTTCCTTGCTACACAGCAGGGAGTGGCCTCGGCGTCTCTCCAGTCAGATCTTAATCTTGATGCCTCCTGGGTTAATTATACGGAAGATGATGGTCTTCCACAGGAAACCATTCAATCCATTGCATTCTTCAATGGCGAAACCGTAGCATCAACATCATCAGCAAACCTGGTTCTCCAAAACGGCAGCTGGCAAAATAATACACGATATGGCACTCAAAAGGGAATACAGTACCGTAACGATTTTGACGATGAGTTACTGGCGGCTTTTAATAGAAACCGGATATTTTTTACAAACAGCAACAACCAAACGGAGCAGCTCAATGTAGAAGAGGCCGGCATATCCGATCTGTTTTATGACAGTGAAACCACCTCCAGCTTATTTGTTGCAAGTGAGACATCCGGGATGGGTAGGTCAGAATTGAGTAGTATAGAACTCGAATTCATTTCGCCCAGTGGGCCGAACCTGAACTTTTTTGACGGGATGACCTTTGACGGTGACGAATTTCTATCAGGCACAACACCTCAGTCTCAGCTAAATTCGCTTCTTGATAATGCCAAAGGGTATTATATAGCGGATGAGAGCCGGTGGAGAAATTTTAATCGCCTGAATAATGAAACGCTTGACCAGACCCAGTTCAGGCTTGCCTTTACCACAGCCGTGACGGAGGAGTTCTTCTATATTGGCAGCTGGGGAAGCGGTATTGCGCGGCACAAACGGGAGTCGGATGAAATTACAGTATTTAATGCAGATAATTCCACAATCCGTGGCTGGGCTGCAGATGATCCGACGTTCCCGGTAATCACCGGGCTTCAAAGCGACTCTGAAGGAGCTGTCTGGGCTACAAGCCGCTATGCCACGCGCCCTCTCTATGTTCAGTTACCAGGAGAAAATGAATGGATTAACTACCAAAAATCACCAGTTGTAAGCGGCACGGATGAATACCTTGGCCTGTTTATCGATTCTTTTGATCAAAAATGGATATCTCTGCAGTCAACCGGGCAAGCAGGTCGCGGACTTCTTGTTCTTGACACAGGGGATCCGGCAGCTATCAATGAGTCTGATGGAGTGAAACTGACTGACCAGCCCACGAATGGTAACCTGCCTGATCTACAAGTTACGGCCATCATTGAGGATCGAGAAGGAGAAGTATGGGTGGGAACCGAACGGGGAATTGCACGCTTTATTTTCCCACAGTTTATCATCAGCGGCAGCCAGCAGGAGAGGCGCGGCCAGTGGCTTTTAAATGAGGATCCCAATGCCGAATCACCATTCCTCTTACGGGACATTCAGGTCACCGCAATGGCTGTAAATTCAGCCAATGAAAAATGGATTGGTACCGCTGGTGAGGGAATTTGGCTCCTGAATGAGACCGGCAGTGCCATTCTTGAACATTTTACGGCCGACAATAGCCCGCTGCTATCCGATGTAATCAGGGATATAGCAATATTTGATGAAACGGGTGAAGTCTACATCTCTACCGAACTCGGATTAAGCATATATCATGATACACCCAGTGCACCGGTACAAACGATGGATGATTTGAAAGTCTTTCCTAACCCGTTTGTGTATGACAGGCACGGCAAAATTTTTATAGAAAATTTATCTGAAACCACAACCATTCGAATTTTGGGTGTTGATGGAACATTAATCCAGAAAATTGAGAACCGAGGAGGACGGGCTGAGTGGAACGGCCGGGATTTCCAGGGCGAAAAAGTGGGATCCGGCGTTTACATCATTGTAGCACTGGGACCTGATGGGGATGAACGGGGAACAGGAAAAGTAGCCATTATAAGATGACGTCAGTAACCACGGTGATGGTAAACTATCAAACGCCTGACCTTCTGCGCAGAGCCGTTCACTCGTTTAAAACGCATTACCCGAAAGTGCCCCTGCTGATATTTGATAACGGCAGCCAGGATCAATCCCCCGCAATGATCAAAACACTGGCAAAGAGATACGCAGGCACCGTTCAGCCGCATTTCGAAGAAAAAAATATATATCACGGACCAGCCCTGCATAAGACACTTACCTCCCTGGTAGATACGGAGTACTGTTTTTTCCTGGACAGCGACACCATTACACACCGGGGCACTTTCCTTGAAAAGGGAGTGGATCAGCTTTCCTCTGGTGAAAAAAATTACGCGATCGGTCACGTCATTAGGGTGAACCGGCGTGGATTCAAAGACCCACACGGGTTTCCAATTGTTGTAACACCCTACATGCTCATGAAAACGGCACCGTACCGGAAATTTCCACCGTTTATTCACCATGGACAGCCGGTTCTCAATAACTTCCGGAAAGCCGGAGAAAAAGGCTACCGTATTCTCCACTTTCCAATGGATGAGTATATTGATCACCTTTGGCGCGGTACCGCTTCTCAATACGGGTACGGCCTTGGAATGAGAGGAAAGCTGGATTATGTGTTAAATAAGCTCGGTCTATGACGAATTCGAAATATCAGCCGGATATATCTGTTATAATTGTAAACTATAATGTAAAAGAGTTCTTGGCGAATTGCCTGCAGTCGGTACGTAAAGCCACAGAAGCACTCCAGACGGAAATATTTGTGGTTGACAACGCCTCATCCGATGGGTCGATCCCGTTTCTGAAGCACCGGTTTAAAGATGTAACGTTTATTGAGAACAGAGAAAATGTTGGATTCGGCAAAGCCAACAACCAGGCCATTCAAAAAGCCAATGGCAGATATACGCTACTGTTAAATCCTGATACGCTGCTGCAGGAGGATACGCTCCATATCTTGCGTAACTATATGGATGAACACCCGGCCTGCGGAGCTTGCGGGTGTAAAATACTGAACCCCGATGGTACGTTTGCTCCCGAATCACGGCGATCCATTCCAACCGTTTCGGCCGCGGTCTACAAAGCAATCGGCCTGACGGCGATGTTTCCCAAAAGCAGGCATTTTGGGTCGTATTACCAGGGATGGAAGGATGAAGATGAAGGCGGTGAAGTTCCGGTTCTTTCCGGCTCGTTTATGTTTTTCAGAACTGACTGTCTGAAGCAGGTGGGTGGCTTTGACGAGCGTTTTTTCATGTACGGAGAAGATATTGATCTTTGTTATCGTGTTTCTAACGCCGGCTGGCAGATTCACTATGTGCCCG
>JAAAOB010000041.1 GCA_009909035.1 Bacteroidota bacterium | reverse complement strand
GTTCCCCGAGCATTGATAATCGGCTCGATTCCAAGTTCATCGAATAGATTAGGTGCTTTATTGGAATTTTGTGAAGAGGGGTTACTGAACTGAGCTGTCGTCGCCAGGGTACCAAGAATTGGAATTCCGGCGAGGGCTTTTAACATCTTTCGTCTGCTGATCATAATCGAATTCTTCGTTGATGGAGTTCGTGATTTAATTGTTTAGTCCTGTAAGTGACAAAATTTAAAACCAAATGACAAGTTTGGGAATCCTCACTGCTTCATAAATTTCAGATTGGTGACCCGCCCTGCGTCCAAACGAAATCCTTCCAGTTCTCCATTTTGATCCCGTTCGAATCGCAGCATTCGGTTACCCACCAGGAACTCATCATTGGGGATCGGGGTGAGCTCTTCAGGGCTGTTGAACCCTATTTTGAGGTGAAGCTTTTCCTCTTTAACCATGAGTTCATAATTCACATCCAGTTCCGGGCTGTAGTAAAGACCGCTGTAGCTGAGAAGATCGTCGGCAGATAGGTCCTGTATATCTGCCCGAGTACCACGCATCTGATTCCCGTTCACGTTGATCACCAGGTCGGAGGTTTGCCCGTCCTCAAGGGATTCAAACGTAAAGGTGACCTCTGTTCCGTCGTTGGGCAGATAGGTGTTTCCCTCAACGTGGGAAAGGGAGTAAGAAGCATCATTCCAGTGTTCGTAGCCCATCAGTGAATCCTGGTCAACCGAAAAGGAGATCAGAAGGCTGGCATTAACCAGGTAATCCCCGGCAATTTGATCGAGGTTTAACGGCTCTGGTACAGGTGCTTCACCGTGTTCCGCCTGTTCAGAAGATACCGGCTGTTCGGTTTCAAGCTGACCAGATAGGTACAGATCCGCAATTTGATACGCTTTGTTCGAGGGATTGCCATCACTGCGATTGGAAAGAAGAATCACTGAAAATTCCTGGTCCGGAAACCGAATGTAATAGGCACGATACCCGGCCAGGCTTCCACTGTGGCTGACAGTTTTTAATCCTCGGTAAGTGTCGTTAACCAATGCAAAGGCATATTTACTGCTTTCGCCGTTGTTGAGCTTTCCATCTGTGTGCATGGTGTCGATGATTGCCTGTCGCCCTTCGCCAAGCTGGTTATCATAAAAGTTCTGGTCCCACAAATAGAGATCTTCCACAGTGGAATAGATACCGCCGGATCCGACTAAATCAAAACGGGAAACAAGGTTATCGAAACCATCACTATTGTTGGAATAACTAAAAGCCCGGTTTTTTACCATCTCGGTGATATCATCATAAAACTGTGTATCATCCATACCCAACGGGCTGAAAATCTCTTTTTCGGCAAACTCTTTGATACTCATGCCCGCGGCTTTTTCAACAATCATGGCCAGCATCAGGTAGCAGGAGTTGCTATAGAGGAAACGCTCACCCGGAGTAAAGTTTAATTCATCCTGGTTTTTGATCAGTTCGTAGGCTTCTTCCATTTCGGTGTGATCGAGATAGCTGCGCCCCATCAGGTTCATCAGCGTGAGGTAATCGCGAACACCGCTGGTGTGATGGATAAAATGCCGGATCGTCAGAGGTGCATCATACTCCGGGAAGTCAGGGAGAAACTCCTGGATTTCATCATCCAGATCTAACTTACCCTGCTCTTCCAGCAGCAGAATACTGAAGGTGACAAACTGTTTGGATACCGACCCGATATAAAAAACAGTAGAGGGATTGATAACGACATCGTGTTCCAAGTCAGCCAGTCCGTAACCCTTTGAATAGACAATCTCACCATTTTGAATAACGGCAACTGCTCCGCCGGGAACATCCGTTTGATTCCACTCAGAAAAAATCGTATCAATCGAGTCGGGCGAGATCTGCTGGGCAAAGGCAGAGGAATTTAGAAGCAATAGGGTGAGGATGAGCAGGAGTTTTTTCATGAAGTAAGATGGTTTAATGGAAGTAGGGTATAGAAGTTATTGAAGTAGCGGAATTAACTGCAAGGATTCAAGCTAAACTTCTATCCATTCAGTTTATCGATTTGATGCAGAAAACGACTTAGAATCGGGGCAATATATTCTGATTCTGTCAGCCACGGCGTGTGTCCTCCTTCGATGATTTTCAGTGCCGCTTGTGACATAATCTTTAAAATTCGCTCGCCAATTTCTGGCGGACCAAAAGGATCGTTTTTGCCCAAAAAAAGAAGCACGAGCGAGTCAACTACGCTAAAGCTTCGTTGATCGAGGACGCTCGCGCTATCCATTTAAGTACCTGATGGCGCAAGCGTCCCGCTTGTGCCCTATTCGGTTCAAATACAAGCGAGCCTACTACGCCAAGGTTTCGAGGATCAGGAAGACTTCTCGTACAATCCAAAATCCATCTCTGTATCCGTTTATGGCCGAATCGGTGTTCCGTCCAGCGCACGGACTTGCGTCCATGTGTTGAGTTGTTTATCTGGAATTGGGAATTTTTTGGCTTCTTCCTCATTGAGGTCGACACCAATACCCGGCGCTTCGTTAATTTCTATGTAGCCATTTTCCACGCGAGGTGCCCCCGGAAATATCGCACACAATCGGTCCGTCATATTCGGTGCTTCCTGTATTCCAAAGTTCCATACGGCCAGGTCAATATGTGCGTTGGCGGCATGTCCTATCGGGGATACATCACCCGGACCGTGCCACGCAGTGCGAACGTTAAAAAACTCGCCCAGCCTGGCTACCTTCATGGCCGGCGTGATGCCACCGATCTGTGAAATATGAATGCGAATGAAGTCGATCCAGCGGTTTGTCATCGGTTTGGTCCACTCGTGGGGATTGTTATAAAGTTCTCCCATTGCAATGGGGACAGACGTTTTCTGTCTCAGAAGTTCAAACCAGTCATTATTCTCAGGAGAAAGCGGATCTTCAATAAAGAAGGGGCGGTATTGCTCCAGGTCTTCGCAGAGCTGAATCGCATCGCGCGGCTGTACCCGTTCATGCACATCGTGACAAAGTTCGATTCGATCACCGCAGGCTTCCCGCACTTTCTCAAACAGATCCCGTGTGCCCTGCAGGTAGGTGTGGGTATCCATAAAACGATCGCGTTCCATTCCAAATTCCGCCTTCTTGAAATCGGGCTCGCCAGAAATGGCTGTTGAACCGTATCCACCAAGCTGAATTCGACAATGACGAAAACCTTGCTCCATCGCCTGTTTTACATTATCAATGACCGCTTCGATCGATTCATCCCCGCAATGGGTATAGGTATCCACTGCAAAACGTGTTTTCCCACCCAGCAGCTCATATACCGGCATATTAGCTCGCTTCCCTTTGATATCCCACAAAGCTATGTCGAGGCCACTCAGGGCATTGTTCAGTACCGGACCATTCCGCCAGTACGAGTTTTGGTACGTCATCTGCCACACATCTTCAATATTGTTTACATTCATTCCCACACAGAAATCAGCCAGGTAATCGTTGACCGCTGAAAGTACCGGCTTGGCGCGTTGCCGAAACGTTGCACATCCCAATCCATAAAGCCCCGGCTCGTTCGTTTCCACCTTCACTACAATCAGTTCAATGCCGTGCGGAGCTGTGGCAATGGCTTTAACATTGGTGATTTCCAATGGTGGTAACCCGTTGGTTGCTTTTGAGTACCGTTCCTGTTGCTGCTGGTTATTTTGGTTCCAGGAATCATTTTTCAATGAAAATTGCCCCAGTGCACCGGCTGATAGTCCCATACCCATATTTTTTATCGCATCTCGTCGATCCATAATTTTTCCCTATTTATTCGTGGTTGCTGTTTGAACAAAAGCTTCTTAAAGATGTACAAATAATTGCTTTTTTTCTTGGGAAGACCACAGTGGTAATGATTGCTGGGAAAAGGGGAGACATTCGGTCGGTACAAGTGACGCTCAGCTGAAGACGACAGAGAATAGTTTACTTATTAAAAATTCAGCAATTAAACTACCTGAG
>JAAAOB010000154.1 GCA_009909035.1 Bacteroidota bacterium | reverse complement strand
TGAATGAAAACACTTAATTGGATGCTGTTGATGGAATATGATGACAAGTTCTATGAAAAACCCTTTCGTGAATGTACAATATTGGAACGAATCATTGAATTGAGAGCGGTTCCAATTTCATGGTATTATAGTTTGAAGCTTTGAAAAATGTGCTGTCATTATAAATATAACGATACCCTCCATTTAGCCACAGCTCAGTTTGATCTCCGTAATTGGTTGACAAAGACTGGCCGGACTGACCTGTAGGCAGCACGCTCAGTGAGCGGGAAGGTGACCCGAAATTTACTATGCGTCGAATTGAAGGTCCTAATCGAACTTCAAATGGATTATTCCAGCTATATTCGGATTTGTTCACCGTCATGCCATGTCCCGGAACCGGATGAGGGCCTGAACTGAGAAGATTTTTTTCAATGATTCTGAGAGACTCCGGTGATTGCGGGTGTTCTGAAATCTCACCAAGCAGCGGCGGACGCAAGGAAAGGGTATGGAGTGATTCCCACCTCCATTCGAAAGGTTCGGGGCCAAGTTGCTCCGTAAGCTGGTTGAGCGTTGCATTCATCGCGTCTCGAATATTTTTCTGGCGAAGCCTGATATTTTCATCCTCAACGACATTGAAAAATGAGCCGCCATCGGTAAGTATGTGTGAAACCATTGCTACGGGAATATACTCCAGCCTGACAAGACCATCGTACAAATCTTCTGGTATAACCCGCGTTAGCACAATTTCCGAAAGGTTTATAAAAAAAAGATCAAAAATTGTGGCCGCCGTGGAATTCTTTGAATATTCAAGATCCCAGTTCTGAAGATAGGTAAGCGCTGTTTCGAACTCATCATCAACCTGTGCCGAACGAATCATCGGCAAGAGAATTTCAAGCAGATCGGCGGCGTGTACGGAGTATACATCGTTCTGGATCTGTTTCATCAACTGATCATCAGTTTTTGATTCTCCATCCAGCAGATTCCGGATTCGGGTTATTCGGGAGTCCGGTGCCCAGAATCGGCCAATATAGGGTGCCGGTTCCTGTTGATTAATATAATTGTTTGCATGTGCAACATACCCGGTTTCGGGGTTTTCAAGCCGCGGGAGCTCATTAAACGGTATCCAGTCTTGCCATTGATGGTCGGGATTCCATCCCTCAAGGAATAGTGTGGGATTGTTGCTGCGAACCGGAAGATTTCCGGCCCCGATCAGGGCGATATTATCATCGGCATCTGCATAGATAAAATTCATGGCCGGGGTCCCAAAATGTTTCAGGGCATCTGTAAATTGGGGTAGTGATGACGCGTGGTTCATTTTATAAAGCGCCCAGAGTTCATGGCTGACTTCGTGGCCGGCCCACTGCATGGCAACCGGCGTAACCGGCGAGAGGCGAGAACTGTCGGGGTGGATTGTATTGATCACAGGCCCGTGTTGAGTATGCGGAATACGATGAAAGTAATCATCCCCGTCATGAACTTTAATGATTTCTTCCTGCCACTCATAGTCGGTGAAGGTAGCCTCTCCGTTTAAGCTGTCTGCCACGTATCGATCACTGTTTTGGGGATCCTCCTGAATCAGGAAAAAATCGGTATCATCGGCCATCATGTTGGTGATGCTCCAGGCCAACCTGCTGCTCTGGCCCAAAACAATAAACGGTGACCCGGGAATCGTAGCACCAGCGATCGATCGATCCGGCGTTATGGCACTGAGTTCATACCAGAATCCAGGCATGCTGAGACCCATATGTGGATCCCCGGCAAGAATCGGCTGCCCAGAATTTGTCCTTCGGCCGCTCACCGCCCAGGCGTTGCTGCCAATCGCCGATCCCTCGGTACCAAGAAGATTTTGAGCTTGCAAACCAGGCTCAATAAATAATTTTTCAATATATTTTAACGTACTGTCTTGCAGTAATTTAAATGATTGAAATGAATTATTTCTGGAAGGGTATAGTTGGTTAAGCCGGCCCGCACCGATCTCTTCAGCGATCCGGGCGATTGTAATCTCAGATTTCCAGTGGATATTTTGATCCCAAGCCATCAGGCGGGAGATAGCGATAGAATGAGTGGGGGTCCAGTACGGGGGCTCTAATCCAAGCAGTGTTAGCTCAACTGGCAGCTTGTCCGGATTCTGCTCAACGAAGGCATTGATTCCATCAGCATATTGTTGAAGTGCATGAAGCAGAGAATCGGGCGATGTCTCTTCAATTTTTTGAGCTGTTCTCCAAAACCCAAGTGTTCGCTGGTGCTTGTCAAGCTCAATAAAATTACTGCCGAGATATTCTGCAAACCGTCCCTCTGCCATAAGTTGAGAAAGGGTAAGCTGCCAAAGACGATCTTGCGCATGAAGATAACCGGTTGCAAAAAACAGGTCGTCATTGGATTGAGCAATAATGTAGGGGACACCGTACGGATCCCAGTGAATGTCTACAGATTCTTCTATACCGGGTGTTTCAATTGTAGCTGTATGGTCAGGAAGCTGGTTGTAGAACGTATAGTAAATTGCAATTCCGGCTATCCCAAGAATGAGAATTAAAAGGAAAAGCGAAATTTTATAAAACAGGCTCATCAGAAACGTACCGCCGGCACTCTATTTTAGATTTGTAAATCCTCGCTAAAATACATACTCTCAATCCCGAATGAAACGTATTGAACACAGAAAACGGAGATTATTTGTATGAGTAACATTCAAAATGTATCGGTAATTGGTGGTGGTACGATGGGAAATGGAATTGCCCATGTTTTTGCATTGAGCGGCAGCGATGTAACACTAATTGAAACGAAGCAGGCATACGCTGACCGCGCATTGAACACCATTGAGAAGAATTTGAACCGGATGGTGAAAAAAGAGAAAATTAAGGAGTCCGAAAAGAAGGGCACACTGGATCGGATTGCTGTCAGCCTGGATGCAGGATCCGGTGTTGCGAATGCAGACCTGGTAATTGAAGCTGTTCCGGAGATTTTTGAGGTCAAAAAAAAGGTGTTTAAAACAGTTGATGAGCATGCACCGAAACACGCAATATTTGCTTCAAATACATCATCCATCTCCATAACCAAACTCGCTGAATCTACCGATCGCCCGGATAGATTTGTTGGGATGCATTTTTTCAACCCGGTGCCCGTAATGAAACTTGTTGAGGTCATCAATGGGCTAAAAACAGACCCAGACGTCACGGAGCATATTCTTGCCCTGGCCGATACGCTTGGAAAAGTAGCGGTCCCCGCCAACGACTCTCCCGGGTTCGTATCCAATCGTGTGCTGATGCCGATGATTAATGAAGCGATCTTTTGTGTGTACGAAGGAGTTGCTGAAGCAGAGGATATCGATCATATCATGAAGCTTGGAATGGCTCACCCGATGGGCCCGTTACGATTGGCCGATTTTATAGGCCTCGACATCTGCCTGGACATCTTGCAGGTACTATACGATGGATTCAAAGATCCAAAATACCGGCCATGCCCGTTGCTGGTCAAAATGGTAGATGCCGGTAAGCTTGGTGACAAGACGGGTGAGGGCTTTTTTACTCACGATTGATCAAAACCTGGTTTATGGGTAGATTTTCGGGATTCAAATTGGATGCTCATGACCGCCGCCTTTAAAATAATCAGATAGTTTATCGATGCGAATTCAAGCCTTGAATCTACATCTTTAAACGGTGATAGATATTTACGATTACAGATTCAGCAAAATTAACGCCATAAATTTTTTCACATGATCGACCTCAGAAGCGATACCGTAACCAAACCAACGCAAGACATGCTCCGGGCGATGACGTCTGCTGATGTAGGGGATGATGTATTCGCGGAAGACCCGACAATCAACCGGTTTGAAAAGAAAATGGCCGACATGTTTGGAATGGAGGCCGGTCTGTTTGTTCCAAGCGGCACAATGAGCAACCAGCTCAGCCTGAATGTTTTAACCAGCCCAGGGGATGAGGTGATTATTGATAAGTTGGGCCACATCTTCAATTATGAATCAACGGCCGCTGCACACCTCTCGTCGATACAGCTCCGGCCGCTGGACGGACAGCGGGGCAAACTAACTCCGGAACTGATTAAACCCGCTATACGAACCACCAATGAATGGGACCCGCACACCCGGGTCATCGCGGTTGAGAATACAACAAACAAAGGAGGCGGTGCCTGTTACACAGAGATAGAACTAAAAAAAATCCGGCAGCTGGCCGACCAGCACAATCTCTCAGTACACCTTGATGGGGCCCGGATCTGGAATGCTATGACTGCCACCGGCACGTCCCCCGAATTTTACGGTTCAGTTGCAGATACAATCTCCATTTGCTTTAGTAAGGGCCTTGGAGCACCTGTTGGATCGATGATGCTGAGCAGCCATGAACGGAAGAAAGAGGCCCGACGGCTGCGGAAAATGTGGGGAGGAGGAATGCGCCAGATCGGGCTACTGGCGGCGGCTGCAGATTATGCAGTGGAACATCACTGGCCGCTGATGGCTAAAGACCACGACCGTGCCCGACATTTTGCCGACGTACTCAAAGAATCCCCTCACTTTTCGATAGACCTGGAGAGTGCGGAGACCAATATTATCATATTTGATACGCTGGAAGAATCTGCTGCAACTTGGGTCACTCGATTCTCAGATCATGGAATCGGCGTTGTTCCATTTGGGGAGCAGACCATCCGGGCCACATTTCATTTTCAGGTGACGGATGAGGAGTTTGATCAGCTCATCCGAACCGTGAAGAACTTTTAAAATGTGCTTACTGCCGGATCCATTTTACTATATCCTTAAACCCGGCACTGCTCCCGTAACTTAAAATGCCCACCTTATAAATTTTTGCACTAAGCCACATGGTTCCGATGAAAGTGAACACCATCAGCAGGATAGAGAGACCGGACTGCCAAAAGGGAACATCACTTATAGCCAGCCGGGTGATCATGACAATTGGGGCAAAGAAAGGAACGAGAGAGCCCACAACGGAGATCGTGCCTTCGGGATTTTTTACAGCCTGGAACATGATAAAATAAGCGATAAATATGGGTGCCATAATGGGGAGCATGAGCTGCTGAGTGTCGGTCTCTGAATCTGCCGCAGATCCAACAGCTGCAAAAAGCGAGCTGTACAAAAAGTACCCAAGAAAAAAGAAGATGATAAAATAGATAATAATCGAGGTTTCAATGGTTGGAATACTGGAAAGAATGGGGATGTCCGCCTGTGCTGCCGCCTCGCCCACCACCGCTTGGGTATTGTCGTTGCTCATAAAAGCAGAAAGCAGTGGGGCCGCAAGCAACCCAAGTCCGGCGATTGTAAGCCCCCAGATTCCAATCTGTGTAAGTGCAAGACCGGCAACCCCAAGGATCTTCCCGGTCAGAAGTTCTATAGGTTTGACAGACGATGTGATCACTTCAATAATTCTATTCGTTTTTTCTTCGATCACCCCGCGCATAATGTATCCGCCGTAGCTGAAAATGGCCAGGAATATGATCAGGCCCATGGCAAAACCAAGCCCGGACAAGAACGCGGTATCGTCGTCCTCTTCTTCGCCGGTTTCCGTAAGTCGCCTGGGCTCGACACCGATACGGGATGCAAAAATATCCCGGACCTGATCGGAGACCTCAGCGCGCCTCAGCCTCTCCTCGCGCACAACATCACGGAGGTCGCTCCTGACGGACGAGAGAAGAGAAAGCCCGCCGGACCCGGAATAGATAAGCTCAAGTGGAATATCATCGTCGATGTTGCGGTTTTCAATTACCACAAATCCTGTTATTTCACCGGTTTGCACCAAAGACCGGAGAGAATCGGTTTCGATGTCGGTTACATCGAGATAGCTCAGGGAATCTCGTGCAACAATGGACTCAACAACAGTACCTGTCGAATCTTTGATTCCCACTTCATACGATACATCCGTGTCCCAGATTACAACCAAAATACCGATACCGTACACGGCTATAATTCCGATCGGCACAAGCAGTGTAGCAGCAATAAATCCTTTGCTCTTTACCCTTGTAAGATATTCTCGTTTAAGTACAAGAAAGATTTGACTCCAGTTCATACGACGACCTCGCGGTTAGCTTTTACATTATCAGCTCCCACTGTGGAGATAAAAATTTCATTCAGTGAGGGCTCTACCAGTTGGAATTTATGAATCTCTGCATGTTGAATGGCCAGGCGTAAAATATCTTGAGGATCTTGCTGATCCAGAATACGGATTTCAGCAAAATTCGTTGAGCGGTTGTTAATACGTACGTTCGAAAGATTATCGATAAAGCTTCCATCTCCATGATATTCAATCAATATGGTATTTTTACCGAATTCTTTTTTTATCTTCCGAAGGTTTCCATCCAGCACCATTTTCCCCTTATTGAAAAGGCAGATATCGTCGCACATTTGTTCCACCTGTTCCATTCTGTGTGTTGAAAACAGCACAGTTTTGCCTTTATCCCTCAGTTCAATGATAATCTCTTTAAGCAGTTCACTGTTGATAGGATCTAATCCGCTGAACGGTTCGTCAAAAATATAGATTTCAGGATCATGCACGATGGTTGCAATGAACTGAATTTTTTGACTCATTCCTTTGCTCAGTTCACCAACTGTTTTCAAATGCCAGTCTGAGGCATCAAAACGGTCGAGCCAATACCGGATTTGAGTTTTTGCTTTTTCTGTGCTGAGGCCTTTCAGGCGCGCAAGATAGATCAACTGTTCACCTACCTTCATCTTCTTGTAGAGCCCCCGCTCTTCCGGCATGTACCCGATCATTTTTTGTGTCTTAGGGCTAACGGTTTGCCCGTTGATCACAATCGACCCATTGTCTATGGGGATGATATAGTTGATCATCCGAATCGTTGTGGTTTTTCCTGCACCGTTAGGGCCCAAAAGTCCGGTAATTTTTCCTTTTTCAACAGAAAACGTGACGTCGTCAACAGCGACGGTTTCCCCGAACTGTTTACGTAGTTGGTTAACTTCAATGGTATGCTTTGAACTCATGGTAAACGTCTGAATTAATGAATTGGTGATCAGGCCCTCGGTTTGTTAAAGCCAACAGTAACAAAAGTTTTTCCGAATTGTGATGCAAATTCTGAATCTGTTTTTGTAGATTGCATACGAACGTCCGCAGACAATTATGTGAAGAAGACGTTCTCGGTAAACTACGTGGGCCTTATAAAACTGTTTCAAATATAATATGAAAATTACACATATTTCAGCTGAATGTTATCCCGTTGCCAAAGCCGGTGGCCTGGGTGATGTGGTCGGTGCCCTGCCTAAATATCTTAATAAAGCGGGACACGATGCAGACGTATTGCTTCCTTACTATCGAACCGACTGGTTGCTGGATCGCGACCCTGAACTTGTGTACGAAGGCGAATTTCCCTTCGAAAATAAAAATTTGCCATTCGGAGTGTACCGCATTGAGAAGTCAGTGCTTGGTTTTGAGCTTTACCTTATAGATATCCCCGGCCGTTTTGACCGGCCCGGAATCTATATTGATCCATGGTCTGGCCACCCATATTGGGATGAAATGGAGCGATTTTTTTCCTTCCAGGTAGCCGCTCTTGAATGGCTTGGCACACGGCAGAACCGGCCAGATGTAATCCATTGTCACGATCATCATACAGGACTCGTACCCTTTATGATGGAGGAGTGCTTTCGGTTCTCATCGTTTCAGGATATTCCTTCTGTTTTAACAATCCACAATGGGGAATACCAGGGCCGGTACCCATTGGATGTTTACCAGAAACTCCCGGCATTCAACCTTGGCAATCTTGGCATTCTTGAGTGGGATGAAAGTGTGAACTGTCTTGCTGCCGGAATAAAAAAAGCGTGGAAGGTTACCACGGTTTCGGAAGGATACATGCAAGAGCTGCTGGAATTCTGCAATGGTCTTGAACATCTCCTGCGCCATGAAGAACAGAAAACGGCCGGGATAATCAACGGAATCGATGTAGAAGTCTGGAATCCAAAAACAGACCCGCTGATTGAAAAAAACTATACGGTTAAAACGGCGGTGAAGGGAAAACTGGAAAATAAACAGGCATTGAGTCAAGAGTTTTCCGTTCCGGGTGACAGGCCGCTTTTTTCATTCATTGGCCGGCTGGTTCGGGAAAAAGGTGCGGATATTCTTCCGGATTTAATTACCGGCTGCCATGAGCAGGGAATTGAGGCGTCATTTATTGTTCTTGGCACAGGGGATCCGGCACTGCACGAAATATTCAAAAAGCTCGAAAGCGATCACGTTGGGTATTTCGATTCCAGGCTTGAGTATAACGAAAAGCTCGCTCACCTGATTTATGCAGGCAGTGATTTTCTAATGATGCCATCGCGTGTAGAGCCTTGCGGATTGAACCAGTTTTACGCCATGCGATACGGCACCATCCCGCTGGTCAGAGGTGTAGGCGGCCTTGCCGATACGGTCATTGACATATCTCAACCCGATGGCTACGGTATTGTTTTTGAAAACTTTAATCTTGAGGAGTGTATTGAAGCCGTGAAAAGGGGAGTTGATATGTTCAATAAAAAAGAGTTGTTTGAAAAAGATCTACAGAAAATCATGAAGCTTGATTTTTCATGGAATCGCTCCACAAAAAAGTATGTTTCGTTATATAAATCGTTAATCCCGTAAAAAAAGAACAAATGAAATCATCCACTATTGCAATCATCCTGGGAGGCGGCAGAGGAACGCGTCTTCATCCGTTAACGGGCCTGAGAAGTAAGCCAGCGGTACCTGTTGCCGGTAAATACAGACTCGTAGACATCCCCATTTCTAATTGCCTGAACTCTGACATTCGAAAGATATTTGTTCTGACGCAGTTCAATTCTGCTTCCCTTAACCGGCATATCAAGAATACGTATAACTTTGATCTTTTTAGTCATGGGTTTGTGGATATCCTTGCGGCGGAACAGACGCCCAAAAGCACAAACTGGTTCCAGGGAACGGCTGATGCTGTTCGGCAGTCGATACACCATATGTCTAATCACGATTATGAACATGTACTCGTACTCTCCGGAGATCAGCTTTACCAGATGGATTTTAATGAGGTGATCACGCAACATAAAGCAATGGAGAGTGATCTTACAGTTGCTACCATTCCCGTAAACGCCGAAGATGCCACCGGGTTTGGCATTATGAAAACCAACAATGAAGGCTTGATCGAAAGTTTTGTAGAGAAGCCGGAGTATGATGAGCTCTCCGAATGGAAAAGCGAAACTCCCGAGCATCTGAAAAATCAAGGGAAAGAGTATCTTGCCTCGATGGGAATCTACGTTTTTAATAAAGGAGTTCTGAAACGCCTGTTTAATGAAAACCCGGATGCAACGGATTTTGGAAAAGAGATTATTCCAAAAGCAATAAAAGAGGGTACGCGCGTGTCGAGCTTCGCATTCGACGGATATTGGACGGATATTGGTACGATAAAATCTTTCTTTGAAGCAAATCTCGAACTAACCGACACACTTCCCAAGTTTAATCTGTACGACAATGAGCGGCAAATATATACTCGTGCACGGCTACTGCCCGCGTCCAAACTGACCGGAACAAACCTTGAACGGGTCATTGTATCGGAAGGATGTATTATCGAGGCGAGCAGAATTGAACGGTCTGTGATCGGTATTCGATCCCGGATTGGGAAAGGGACCAGCATAGAAAACTCCATCATTATGGGGAACGACTATTTCACCTCACGTGAAGATATTGCAAAAAAGACGAATGATCGTCCGTTGATGGGAATTGGTGAACGGTGCTATTTAAGCCGAACAATCGTAGACAAAAATGTACGCATAGGCGACGATGTGAAAATTGTTGGCGGTGATCACCTCGAGGATGGGAAATATGACAACTATCACGTAGCTGACGGGATTGTCATCATTCCAAAAGGAAAGGTTATCCCCGACGGGTTCAAGCTTGGATGAAAAAGAGGACCCGGTGGCAAAGCGTAGTCAGCGGATAAATATTTTCTACCGGTTTTGATATTACAGCTCAAAACCGGGATGAGGATGCGCCCTCACTGGCCTAAGGATCATCGCTGGTGGGCAATTACCTCTTGGGAGAGGTCTCCATCAGCACGTCGAACGTGGTTACCGGTAGCGGCATGGGTGCGTACTTAAACGCCTCACCATATTCAAACCCGGCCAGATGCCCGTAATGTTTAGCCCGACCTCGAAGTGCTTCAAAAAAAGATGGATCCGAAATATATGTTTCCGGCTCATCACCGGGATCTGCTACATCAAACTGTGTTGCAAATGCTTTAATCGCTTTTTCTTTCAGCTCTTGTGTATCGGATATGTCATAAATCAGGTCAGGTTCAAACGGACGGTCCTGCATGTAGTGCAAGACGTGTGCCGGCCGGTGGGGGTCTTGTGGCTGCCGGTCTATCCCTTTCGTTGCGATTTTTACCAATCCGCTGTAGTAGATTGCATCCGTTAAGAGCGTAGCCGCATTACCATGATCAGGATGGCGATCGGAGGGGGCCGGCAAGATACAGATATGCGGTTTAAACCTGCGGATGACTTCGATAATCGGAAGCTGGAGCTGCCGTGTATTGATAAGTTCCGTATCCGGAAGGCCGAGGTTTACCCGATCACTCAGGCCAAGGATGGCCGCTGCTTTTTCCGCCTCTTTCATTCGTATTTCAGCTGTTCCCCGCGACCCCATTTCACCGCGCGTCAGGTCGGCTACAACGACGGTTCGTCCCTGCTTGACAAGAGAAGCGAGAGTGCCGGAGCAGCCCAGTTCCGTATCATCAGGATGAGCACCAAATGCAAGAATATCTGTAGTCATCATTTATCGGCCTTTTTAGTGATTATATTTTATCGAATAGTGAAACGTTTTCCCTTTCACCTCGTACATTAGATCTGTTCAAAAGAACATTTTGGCGTGGGTTCCGTTTGCAGAGGTGTTGATTAAACCGGAGCTGCTCTGTTTTTAAAAAATTGCCCGTTTATGGTATGACAACATCTGCCTGCGGCATACATGTTGAAACCATTACGCATTAACCACCTGAAACTATGAACAAGGCGCAATTAATACCAATCTCTTTTGTATGAAAAAATTTATTGTCAGCCTCACTGAAAGTTCAAAGATCGCCCTTTCCGCCCTATGGACAAATAAGATGCGTGCGCTTCTTACCACAACCTGTATTGTGATCGGTATAGTATCTGTAACTACCATGAATACCATCACTGACGGTGTTGACCGTTCTTTCGAAGAGAGCATGGATATGCTGGGCCGTAACGTGGTGTTTGTTGAAAAGTGGCCCTGGGGATTTGGCGGGGAATATAAATGGTGGGAGTACAGGAATCGACGCGAGATGAGGCTTGAATATGCAGACCAGCTGGAAGAGCTCGTTTCCAGCGCGACGAATGTATCGGCATCAGCTGATCGAAATACATCGGTTCGTTTTCAGGACAAATCTGCTGAAAATGTAGATTTTGTGGGTTCTACATCATCTTACTTTCAAACGGCCGGTCTGAATATAGAAGAAGGCCGTGTGTTTACTGAAGAGGAGGAGAACAGGGCTGCGCGGGTGGCCATTCTTGGCGCCGGTGTGGCCGAAACGCTTTTCGAAAATATCGACCCGTTGAATAAGCAGATACGCATACAGGGGCAGCGTTTCACAGTAATCGGTTTATTGGAAAAACAGGGGAACTTTCTTGGATTGGAAAACATGGATAATCGCATCATAACCCCAATCAAATCCTACGGCACGATATATGATTTACGCTGGGGAATTCAACTTTCCGTACAATTTCCGGACAAGGAGACTCTACAGGAAGGTGAATACGAAGTGATCGGGGCTATGAGGCAGATCCGGGGACTGGACCCGATGGAGGAGAACGATTTTGCAATAAATCAGGCGGCACTTTTCGAACAGGAATTCCAGGGAATGAAAATAGCCATTTACGGAATCGGAATATTTTTAACCGGCCTGGCCCTTTTTGTGGGAGGTATCGGCGTAATGAACATCATGTTTGTATCTGTGAAAGAACGCACGCGTGAAATCGGCATACGGAAGGCCGTCGGAGCAAAATCGTGGGAGATCAGGCTTCAGTTTTTACTTGAAGCTATCGTTATTTGCCTGATCGGCGGCGTGCTTGGTGTCATACTCTCCGTGGGCATCACACAAATAATCAACCAGTTTTTTGTGGCTTACCTGGATTGGATAACGGTACTCAACGCCATATTAATCTGTACCGCAGTCGGCCTGTTATTCGGATATCTTCCCTCCAGCCGGGCATCAAATTCTGATCCCATTGAATCCCTTAGATACGAGTAATTATGAATTTTACAGAGGTTTTCAAGCAGTCGTTTGATTCAATTCGGGCAAATAAACTTCGGTCCTCCTTAACCTTACTTGCCATTGCCGTTGGAGTATTTGCTATTATAAGTGCAAATACAGCCGTTCTTGTACTGGATACCTATTTCAAAGATACACTTAGCCTGATGGGCGGAGATGTCATTACAATTACAAAAACCCCCACGGTATCGATGGGTCCGCAGGATTGGGATAAACTCAGAAACAGAGAAGATATTACCATTGAGCAGATGGAGCGGTTAGAGGAGCTGAGTGAGGAAGCCTCAGAGGTTGGGCCCAACCGCACATACCGCGTCACCCGCGTGACATATGAAGATCGTGAAACTGAACCGAATATTTCAATCAGAGGGGGGAACGAAAACTACCTTGATAATAATGCTTATACACTTGACCGGGGCCGAAATATTTTGCCCGAAGATGTAGAGCATTCCAGGTCAATAGCTGTTATCGGGGCCGATGTTGAATCGGCGCTATTTGAAAGAGAGGAGGCGCTGGGTAAAGAAATTCGAATAGAAGGGCGCCCGTACACCATCGTTGGGGTTGTGGAGGCCAAGGGCAATGTGTTTGGCAATACACTTGATCGCTTTGTTATGATACCGTATTCCAATCTTGCCGGTATTTATGGGAAAAATCAAAATATTGGCATTCAGGTACGGGCAGGATCTGTAGATAAAATTCAAAAGGCTATCGACGAGATAACCGGTGTATTGCGGGTCATCCGGAAGGTGAACCCTCGGGATGAAAACGATTTTGAAATTACCACAAACGAATCACTTAGCAATACATTCGAGAGCTTTACGGGACTGCTCTACGCCGTCGGGTTTGTCATTGGCGGTGTAGTACTTTTAGGAGCCGGGATAGGTGTGATGAATATTATGCTGGTATCCGTCAGCGAACGTACAAGAGAGATTGGCCTGAGAAAATCTGTCGGTGCAACCAAAAAAGCGATTGTTTCTCAATTTCTTATGGAAACGGTTGCCATTTGCCAGATTGGAGGTGTTTTCGGTATTCTAATTGGGATTGTCCTTGGTAATTCTGCTGCCCTCTATCTTGAATCGAGTGTAGTGTTGCCATGGACGTCGGCAGTAGGCGGAATTGTTGGGATGACAATTATTGGTCTTCTTTTTGGTGTGTATCCTGCTTATAAAGCGGCACAACTCGATCCCATTGAGAGTCTGCGGTACGAATAGATTGAACGATTTCTACTAAATGTTCTTTCTCATTACGAATCAACACCTTATCTTAATTTATAGAACAACGAAAATTAATGATCAATATGGAAGAAGATATCTTAAACAATTTAAACAAAGACCTTGAAGACGTTATTGATGAAGGCCGTCAAATGATTGAGAGCGGTGAACTCAAAGATAAAATCTACGAGGCAAAAACAGATACGGAACTGTTTATACGAAAGCACCCGATCCAAAGCGTTATAGCCGGTGTGTTTGCCGGGTACATAATCGGGAAAATATTTAAATCTTAAACGTTGATGGCCAGCCAGGAGACCGAAAAAACGAGTGATGAGCAAATATCAGCCCGGGATTTGAGAACGTATATAGAAAGCCGTGTAGAGCTTTTGACGATCTCGATTGCCGAGCAAATTGCGACTGCCGTTTCTGGTTCGATCCAGAAGTTTACCGGCACTCTGTTTCTTGGTGCGGGGGGACTATTCTTGTGGATCGCCCTTGGATTCTTTCTTGGTGAACTTCTCCAAAGCCAATCCCTTGGATTTTTGCTGGCCGGCCTCCCGCTATTACTCATCGGGATTGTTCTGTACAATCGCAGCTCAAGGAAAATGGAAGAAAAAATCCAGGCCGAGATTATTCATAAAGTAACTCACCAGATTCGGTCCGCGGTTGGGCACAACGGAAAGACAGACAAAGAGAAAATCAAAGATTAAAAGCAGCTACGTTCTGGGTAAAAAAAACGACATATCATTGGCAAGTATCCGACAGAGAAAAAAGGAACTGCAAGAGGAGATCGATCGCATAGAGACGACATACTCTCAAAAAGTATCAAAATTAGAAGGGGGCATTCAGAACACCCTGAAGCCCCTCAGAAACATTCGCAGGCGACCCTTTACGTATGTCGGGCTATCAATCGCCGTTGGATTCCTTGCCGGGTACGCCGGCAGGAAAAAAAGAGTTAGGCCACCCGCTGTAAATCAGAATGAAACGGAACAATCCACATCCCCGGTCAAAAATAAAAAAAGTAACGGTTTCACCTCCATGCTACTAAGAGAGATAAAACGGATGGCGGCACGCCGTGCTATGGTATACATTACAGATGTTGTGGATAAAAAAATTATGCCAAAAATGACCGGCGAAACGAGCGATGACCATAACGGTAAGCAACCATCGAAATAAAATCTGCTTACTGGAAGCGTACGTTCTGCTTAACTGGGTCCAATAGGTATTCCTAATTATTACCATTTTCAAATTGATAGATTACGCTGTGCTCTCCTGAATATTAGATCACCTTTCCTCATTTAATCACAAAAAGGTGTGTGACAGAATGAATGTTTTGGCTTCAAAATATAACTCTCTACTCAAAACGTTCACATTCTCGCCGGGCTTTTCTTGATGTTCACCCGGAATGACATTTTATAGCCGTTGAAGACGAATTAAATGCCCCAATGCCATTCCAAATAATTCATGGTATGCTCGGTAGACGAGCAGTTTCTGGTTGTAACACGACGTTCAATTGCCTTGGATATACTCTACATTTTACTGAATGCATTATCGTTCTAATAGAAAATTTTAGATATTCCGATTTCAATAGTAGATTAATTTCTGCTATTATGTTAAAAAAAGTATTTTTCTATTAATCGGGAATAATTTTACTGTAACTCTGCTTACACTTCTCCGTAGGAATACTCAAAATAAGATCACAACATCAGATATGAATCGAATATTTATACTTGGCTTTACCTTTTTACTACTTCCTCTATTTGCTCAAGCCCAAACTGCCGAGGTTACTCTGCAGGAGGCAGTGGATATTGCATTGGAAAATAACTACCAGCTCAAACAGGCGCGGAACAATAAAGAGTTAACGGAGACCGGTATTTTTAGTGCCAAAGCTGAATTTGCTCCCTCTTTGAACGCAAGTTTTAATGGATCCCGAAACGTTGGACGTCAGTTTGTGCAGGAAGATCTCTCGTTTGATGATCGTACAACGTATTCGTTTAGCGGCGGAGTCAGCACCAATATTACGCTATTCAACGGGTTTAGCAATATTGCGAATCTGCGTCAGGCAAGAGCAGAAGATGCATCACAAGAGGAGACGCTGCAAAGACTCAGAGAAGAGATCATCTTCAATACCGCTTCCAGGTACCTCGAAGTTGTGTTAAACGAAGAGCTGTTGAAAATTGCTGAGGCCACTTTGGAGGCTTCCCGGAGTCAGCTTGAGCAGATAGAAGCACAGGTTGAGGTTGGAGCCAGGCCGACGGTTGATCTTTTTAACCAGGAATCGACCGTTGCCAGCGATGAGCTAACGGTTGTGCAGAGGCAAAATGCAGTTGACGTGAGCCGGGCGCAGCTTATACGAATCATGCAGGATGACAAGATCACGGCCGTCGAAACGGTAGTGCCATCTGTGGATGAACTGGCAATTGTGCCTGTGAACATCAATTTGAATGATATGATCGAGGCCGCACTTGATAATCGCAGTGATTTTAAAGCACAGGAATTTGCAATCGAAAGCAACAGGCAAAATCAAACCATTGCCCGCGCAAATATGCTGCCCTCTCTGACGGCAAGTGCCAGTATTAACTCGCGGTATAGTGACCAGTTCGAATTGCCCGGGCTTGGGTTGGTTCCATTTACCGACCAGTTTTTTGAAGACCAGGTGAGTCGTTCGCTCGGGTTTTCACTGTCAATTCCAATTTTTAACCGATGGAATAACCGAACCAATCTTCAGAACGCAAAAATAACGTTGAAAAATAGCCAGCTGCAGCTGGATAACATACGGTTCCAAATTACCGAAGAGGTTCGTCAGGCTTATAATGATTACCAGGCGGTTGTGAAAGAAGTGGAATCATCAGAAAAAGCCCTAATAGCTGCACAGCGTGCATTTGAAACAGAGCAGCAGCGATACGAAATTGGGTCAACCACGTTAATTGAACTAAACCAGGCAAACGCAAATTTTGTGCAAGCTCAGTCGGAGAGAGTTCAGGCGATCTATAATTTTATTTTCCAGGAACAGCTGCTTGATTACTATATCGGTCGCCTGGATCGCACATTAACAATTGATTAACCGGAACTTCACACTCTAACTTTCAGAAACCGATGAAAAAGCAACAGTCAGCAACTAAAAAGCTACTTAAAATCCTGGGAGTTCTGCTCGTGCTGCTTTTTGGGGGCGGAGCTGTTGCCAGTATGATGGGGTGGATGGATGGTAGTGAAAATAAACGTGCGGTTGAGACAGCAGAGGCTGAGTTGCGAACGATAACACAGTTGGTTTCGGCATCGGGCCGTATTCAGCCCGAAGTGGAGGTCATCATCCGCCCGGATGTATCAGGAGAGATCATTGAGCTAAATGTACGGGAAGGAGACTTTGTGCGGGAGGGGGAGCTGCTGCTGCGAATCAAACCGGATATTTACCAGGCGCGGATTGATGAATTGAATGCGGCGCTTCTTTCACAGCAGTCACGCCTTGAAGAGGCTCGAGCAAACCTGCTGCAGGCTGAGGCTGAGTACGAAAAGAATAAACAGCTCTATGAGCGGGACCTGATTTCCGAACTGGAGTTCATGCAGACAAAAAACACCTATAAAGCACGTCAGGCTAATTTTAAGTCGGCCGAGTATCAAATTCAGAGTGCCCGGGCGCAGCTTCGCAGGGCACGGCAGGAGCTGGAACAGACGGTCATCCGATCGCCCCGGGATGGCACCATCAGCCGTCTATCCGTTGAAAAAGGGGAGAGGGTCCTCGGAAATGCGCAGACAGCCGGAACCGAAATGATGCGAATTGCCCGGTTAAATCAGATGGAGATTGAAGTAGAAGTTAATGAAAATGATATCGTAAATGTCTCGGAAGGCGATACGGCAGATATTGAAGTTGATGCATACCCAAGCCGAATTTTCAAAGGATCCGTCACCGAGATTGCAAATTCTGCGGATATCAGCGGGTCAGGATCAGCAGAACAGGTGACCAATTATAATGTCAAGATCAGGATAGTTACTCCGCATAATCTGACGGCCGGGCCACAGGAACAGATCGTTCAGGTGGCGGATGAAGAGTCGCCCTCAGGTCAGGAAGCCCCGTCGTTCAAGCCGGGTATGTCGGGGACGGTTGATATTCGCACCAAAACAGTTACGGATGTAGTTGCAGTACCTATCCAGGCTGTAACCGTCCGGGATTTTTCTAAAGATCAGGCAGAGACTGATTCGCTATCGGCTGATAGTGTCAACACCAACAAGAGTGAACCCGGGTCACCAGCCGAGGAAGATTTTCGACGGGTTGTATTTATCAATGAAAACGGTATTGCAAAACGACGTGAAGTAAAAACCGGCATAAGCGACAACACTCACATACAGATTTTAAGCGGTATCGAAAGTGGAATGGATGTTATAACCGGCAGTTATCGCATTCTTTCAAGGGAGCTTACGGATGGTGATGAGATCCGAATAGAGAATGAAGAGAAGCTTGCATCGAATGAATGAAAATGAGGATAGAGTAATGATTAAACATGTTATTGAAATAAGTGACCTGAAGAAAATCTACAAAATGGGCAGTATGAAAGTACATGCTCTGAATGGAGTATCTTTTAATGTGCAGCCGAATGAATATATAGCCATCATGGGCCCATCAGGATCGGGCAAGTCAACGCTTATGAATATGATCGGATGCCTGGACACGCCCACCTCCGGAACATACATTTTGAATGGCCATGATGTGAGCAAACTGGATGACAGCGAGCTTGCAGAGGCAAGAAACCGTGAAATTGGGTTTGTTTTTCAGACGTTTAATCTTCTGCCTCGAACCGATTGTCTTAGCAATGTAGAGCTTCCGCTAATTTATGCCGGAATGAAAACAGCCGAACGTCGAAAACGTGCCGCCAATACGTTGACGAAAGTTGGCCTGGGAGACCGGATGGATCATAAGCCAAACGAACTTTCGGGCGGGCAGCGGCAGCGGGTTGCCATAGCGCGTGCCCTTGTCAACAACCCATCGATTTTACTTGCTGATGAACCGACAGGCAACCTGGACACCAAAACCGGCGAAGAGATCATGAGGCTTTTTGAAGAGCTCTATCGAGGGGGAAATACGATTATTGTTGTTACTCATGAAAAAGAGATAGCCGATCACGCACGCCGAATTATATGCCTGAGGGACGGTAAAATAGAGAGCGATGAGAACGTGGAGAACCCGGTGTTGGCAGAAATGGATATGAACCAGCAGGTGCTTGCCTGATGAAATCTATTGCCGCAAGTGGCAGATGTTATTCCGTGCTGTGGCGGGCCCAATAAAACAGGGGCTCGACTGAGGCCCTCATCTCTCTCGAAACAATCTCATTAACACAGGCTGTTAATTTAATTATGCGGAACAGCAGAGTGCACTTTTGGTGTTTCATTCTGTATGAAAACAGACGATAGAACGTTCGACGTGATTATTATCGGGTCCGGAATGGGGGGCATGAGCGCTGCCTCCATGCTCGCCAAAGATGGATACAGCGTACTTGTACTGGAGGCGGCTCACGCGCTTGGCGGCTGTAGTTCCTCGTATAAACGAAAAGGGTATATTTTTGAAACGGGTGCCACCACGCTTATAGGGTTTGATCAACATCAGCCTATGAAAATTCTTGAAGATAAACTTGGAATCACACTTCCAAAAAAAGCGATCCACCCGCCAATGCAGGTGCAGATCGAAAATAAAACGATTACACGATGGGGCAACAAACAGCAGTGGATTGCTGAGGCAATCCGTCATTTTGATGAGCCGGATGCACAAGAGACGTTTTGGAATCTGGCTTTCCAGGTAGCGGATGTTGTCTGGAAAGTATCGGGTAAAAACCACTTTTTCCCACCACAGCGAGTTACGGAGTGGCTGCACTTGCTTAAAAATGATCCGCGAGATGTCTGGGTGCTGCCGTATGCATTACAATCTGTACGGCAGGCGGCATTGAACTGCGGTATTACAAATCCACTCTTTTATCGTTTTCTGGATGAACAGCTGATGATCTCCGCCCAGGCCGGTGCGGAGGATACTCCGTTTCTCTTTGGTGCACCGGCCATCACCTATACCAATAGCACCAATTACTATGTGCCCGGCGGACTGATTGAAATGGTGCACGCCATCCGGGATTTTATCACAGAACGATCCGGAATTGTAAAAACAAAAGAGCCGGTAGTTTCTATCGACAAAACAAAGACTGACTTTACCGTAACAACCCGTAGAAAAAACGGGAAGCAGACATCATATTCCGGTCGCTGCGTGATTTCCAACCTGCCGGTCTGGAACATGGGAGAGATTACTCATGGAGCCATACAGCACTATTTTACCCAAGAAGCCGGGCAGTACCAAAAGGCCTGGGGAGCGTACACAATGGGTGTTGCGTTTGCTGACAAACTGGATCCTGCAATTCCGCTCCATCATCAAATTCACCTAACTCAAGAAGATCACACGGAAGGACTGTATTCCGGGTCAATATTTGTATCTTTATCCCATCCTGACGATTCTAAACGATCGCCGGGTGGTATGCGAACGATGAATATATCAACCCATGTAGTACCCGAATGGTGGTTTTCACTCAATGGGCGATACGACGAATTAAAAGAAAATGTACGAAAGAAGATACTTCAGATTGTCGTCAGATCTATACCGGGACTCCATACCGAGGACATTGACGTTGCTTTTGCCTCCACTCCGGTAACCTGGAACAACTGGGTTTACAGAAGAAAAGGTCGCGTTGGGGGAATACCTCAGCAAATGGATCGCTCTCTGCTCGACTGGACCCCGAATGCCACACCTTTTAATGGGCTTTATATGGTGGGAGATACCGTATTTCCTGGGCAGGGAATTCCGGGCGTAACTTTAAGCGGAATCAACGTATATTACAGGGTACGGAATTACATTTAAATAAATCAGATTTTTTGAGTTACCAGGACAATAGTTTTTCACCAAATTCACAGTTTTCAGTATTTCCACCGGCTGTCAAGCATCTGCTTATCGTTAATGCTCTCTGTTTTCTTGCATTAACAACTCCCTCGCTTGGAGATATTTTTTTCAGATTTGGGGCACTTTGGCCGTTAGGTCACCCTCTGTTTGAACCGTGGCAGCTTGTTACCTACATGTTCCTGCATGGAGGTATAGGTCACATCTTTTTCAATCTCTTTGCTCTCTGGATTTTCGGGCAGGCGATAGAAAATTTTTGGGGCACAAAACGGTTTACAGTCTACTATTTTCTTACCGGTATCGGGGCTGCTCTGATTCATATGTTTATTGGCGGTGGGGGAGCACCCACAGTAGGAGCTTCAGGTGCAGTTTTTGGATTACTCCTTGCATTTGGTATGATGTTCCCGGACCGGTATATCGTTCTTTTAATTCCGCCTATTCCAATAAAAGCCAAGTACTTCGTAGCCATATTTGGTGCAATTGAACTTTTTAGTGGTGTCATGCGCCCGGGTAGCGGAATTGCTCATTTTGCCCATCTTGGTGGCATGGTAGTTGGATTTATCCTGATTAAGTATTGGGGAGTAAAAGGAGAACGGCAAATTTACAGCTAAGGAATTATGTCAAGGTATCAACACGACTCATTTTGGAACGCAGCAAAGCGGGGGTTTTATTCAATGCCCGCTGTGATTCGTACAATCATTGCAATAAATGTTGTCATATTTGTTGTAATGGCCATCGGAGGGCAGGCCCTAAGCGGTTTTTTAATAAACTTGTTTGCCTTTAATCCGGAACCATTTACGGCTATTACGCAGCCATGGCGGCTGGTCACCTACATGTTTCTGCACGGTGGCGGTTTTCATCTTATATTTAACATGCTCTGGCTTTGGTGGATGGGCCGCATGGTAGAAGAGACTGTGGGGCCTCGAACATTTTCCGTACTTTATTTCGGAGCGGGAATCGGTGGTGCAGTTCTTCAGATCGCCATTGCCGCTGCTTTTGGAGCAAACATTGTGATTGGAGCTTCCGGAGCGGTGCTTGGTATCATGGTGGCGTTTGCCTATTTGTTTCCAACAGCTCCTATCATGCTTTTATTTCTTCCCCCGATTGAGGCCCGGTTTTTTGTGGCCGGCTGGGTGGCGCTCGACGTTCTGTTTCTTGGAGCAGGCGATAATGTGGCCCGAATTGTTCACCTTGGCGGAGCTGCCTCCGGTTACCTGCTTGTTAAAATGTATTATGATGGGTTTGACCTGAGTTCTATTATTCGGCCTGTTGAGAACCTGTTTAAAAGCGGTAAACGTACTGTAAAGGGGAAAAAAGGAAAAGCAAAGCGTTCGGATATGTACTCAGTTTCCGATGTAGAAATTATGGAGGAAAAAGACCTTGATGAACTGGATGAAATATTGGAAAAAATATCCAAAAAAGGGTACAACGGCCTGACGAAAGAAGAGAAACAGAAGCTTTTTGACCTAAGTAAACGAAATTAAAATGACAGGAGCAGGGAATCCCTATCTGAAATATTTCGGGAAAACAAATACCTTGCAGAATGAATGAATCGGCAGTTCAAAAAGTTTTTTTGTATAGGATCCAAGGCCGAGAAACCTTGGTACTGTTTTATCAAAAACCAGGATCAGAAAAGAATTTAGATTAATTTCTTCAAGCATCTACAAAAGAAATGAACCCAATTAAGCGACGAGAAACCATTGAAGTAAATGTAGGCGGTGTTCCGGTGGGTGGCGGAAACCCGATCGTAGTTCAATCGATGACCAATACGGATACGGCCGATATCGATGAAACCGTGGACCAGATTGATCATCTGAACAAAGCAGGGTCGGAACTTGTCAGGATTACGGTTAATAATGATGCATCTGCTAAAGCTGTTCCATATATAAAAGAGAAGCTGATCAACCGGGGAGTTACCGTTCCGATCATAGGCGATTTTCACTATAACGGCCATAAGCTTCTTCCGGGTTACCCTGACATGGCAAAATCGCTTGCAAAGTTCCGGATTAATCCAGGGAACACTGGAACAAAAACCCGCGATAAAAATTTCTGCACCATTGTTGAGCAGGCTGAAAAATACGATAAACCTGTACGCATCGGGGTAAACTGGGGATCGCTGGATCAGCAGCTTCTGGCGCAATATATGGACGAAAACAGTAAGCGTAAAAAGCCCAAAACATCAAAAGAGGTGATGCTTGATACGATGGTTGAAAGCGCGCGCCGTTCCACAGCTCTGGCAGAAGATGTAGGATTGCCATCCAATAAAATCGTTGTGAGTTGCAAAATGTCGGGCGTCCAGGATCTTGTCAACGTCTATAAACGGATATCGGATGATCTGGACTACCCGCTGCACCTTGGCCTTACCGAAGCCGGAATGGGTATGAAAGGAACCGTTGCGAGCACCGCAGCCCTTTCGATCTTGCTTCAGCAGGGAATCGGCGATACCATTCGTGTATCGTTGACACCAATGCCGGGTGCCGATCGGGCGGAGGAAGTTCGAATATGTCAGCAAATTCTACAGTCGCTCGGCATTCGAAGTTTTATTCCGCAGGTAACGTCTTGTCCGGGATGCGGCCGAACCAAGAGTACCTATTTCCAGGAGCTTGCAGATGAAATTCAAAACTATATTGTCGATTCAATGCCGGTTTGGAAAGAGATCTATCCCGGTGTTGAGGAGATGGATGTTGCCGTTATGGGGTGCGTGGTGAATGGGCCAGGAGAGTCACGCCACGCCAATATCGGAATTTCACTTCCGGGGACATTTGAAGAGCCCAAAGCTCCTGTCTATGTTGACGGCGAGCACTATACCACGCTCCGCGGTGAGGGAATCGGGGCTGAATTCAGGAAAATTTTGGACGATTACGTTGTAAAAAATTACGCAGACGCCACTCAAGAAGAGAAGCCACAGGTTTAATCAGAACAACTTCTTAGGTCGACAAAATATCTTTTCAATAAGTCAACCTGCCCGGTTTTTACTCCGTAGTTTCTATCTATACCTTGAATCTTTGCAATTTAATATGGATATTATGTAAGCGCTTACATTGAGTGCGTAGATCCAAAGAAACACATAATTTTAAATTTAGTGTCGTTATGATTGCAAATAAATATTTACTAATCGCCTTTGCTGTTTTCGCATCACTTGCATTTTTATCGTGCGATGATGAGCCTTCTGTCAGTGTAATCCAAACAGAAGAGGAGGAAGAAGAAGTTGAAGAGCCCGATGGAGGCGACGAAGCTGAAGCGGTGGTGTATGGATTAACAGTTGAATTAGAGGCCGGTGGAGAGTTCACCTTTTTGGTAGACGTTACCGACTTTGAGGCGTTTAATCCTGAAGAACATTCAATTATCATTACCGGAGCACCTTTCGGCTGGACAGAGCCAGGTACTGTAGAAGACCAGGTGATGGTTCAGATTGAAAATGATCAAATGCCGGAACCCAGCGGTATCGTTGTTGAAGGCGGCGAAGCCGAATACAAATATTTCTCTGATGCCATTGCTGCCGGATGGGATGGCGGTGAATGGGAAGGAGATCCCAACCGTGTTACAACCGTTGCAGAGGGTGAAGTTCAGGAAGATGTATTCGGTGTTGAGCCGTAAAAACATCTGATCCACCTAAATAGTTAATCTATTGGGTTGGGAGATGAAATTGAGTTCATCTCCCATATTTTTAATTTTGTTATATCGTCTTCACCAATAACTCGCCTATTTTAAACAGGAGTTTTGATGGAGATATTGGTTATGACCTTCCTGCCTAAACGTACGTACATTAACAAGACTTCCTGTTTACAATTAACCTTTTTTCCTTTCCAGAGTGGCAAATACTATCTATGATATCGCAAACGCGGCCGGTGTTAGCATCGCAACGGTTTCGCGTGTTTTTAACAAAAAAGGGCGAGTGAAAAATGAGACCCGTCGAAAAGTGTTGGCGGTTGCCGATGAGCTCGGATATCATCCACAGGCTTTTGCCCAGGGGCTGGCACGCAAAAAGAAAAACAGCATCATGATGTTTGTGCCCATCATGTCCAATCATTTTTTTATGGAAGTGCTCGGCTCTATTCAGGATAAATTGACCGATCAAAATTTTGAGCTTTCCATTGTACACATTACCCCTGATGAAGATGTATTTACACAAGTAGAGTATCAGCTAAAACGACAGTGGGCGGATGGGTATCTTTTTGTCTCCCTTCACTTTTCTCCCAGCCAGTGGGAGGTATTCAAAAAATTTGATGTCCCGATATCCGTCATCGACGATTACAACCATCTATTTGATTCAGTTTCTGTGGACAATGAAAAGGGATCGTTCATGGCCACAGAATATTTTATCAAAAACGGGTGCCGGCGAATTGCCCACTTATCGGCACACCCTGATTCAATTCCGGTCCAGGAACGGCTCAAGGGGTATAAACGCGCATTGTTAGAATATAACATCGGGTTTGATACATCCCTTGTAAAACGGGGGGATAATATGTCGCGCGATGGATTTACGGAGAGCAGCGGGTACCAGGGAATGAAGAAAATTCTTGAACTGGACCCACTTCCTGAAGCGTGTGTTTGTTCCTCTGATATCAAAGCAATTGGTGCAATGAAGGCCATGAGGGAATCGGGGCGTCATATCCCGATGATTAGCTACGATAACCTGACGATTGCGGAGTATGTGGGACTTTCAACAGTCCACCAGCCGATATATAAAATGGGAGTAAAAGCCACGGAGAGCCTGATACACAAAATCGAGAACCCGTCATCTAAACCCAAAAAAACCGTATACCAGCCAAAGCTGGTGATACGTGACTCCTCAGAAATAAACGAAATAAATTTAGACAGTAAAATAGTTTAGCCATATGAAAAACAGAGACTATCGACATATTTTTGCACTCGCTTTACTGCTGCTGACCTGGATGCCTGTCAACCTTCTGGGCCAGGTCATACAAACAGATCCTGAATTTCCAACCCAGGAAGAACCCGTAACGATCACATTTGATGCTTCGCAGGCTGAACGAAATGAGCTGGAGGGATTTACCGGCGATGTTTATGCCCACACAGGTGTTATTACGTCGGAAGAAGATAAAGATTCCGGCAACTGGTCGTTTGTCGTGTCGGAATGGGGAGAAAACCTGCCGAAGCTGAAACTGACCCCGGTTGAAGATAATGTATGGGAGCTGCAAATCGACAATATCCGGGAGTTTTATGATCTCCCTGAAAGCGTGGATCGAATCTTTCAGCTGGCCTTCGTTTTCAGAAGCGCCGATGCTTCCATGCAATCCGAAGATCTTTTTATAGACATATCAGAAAATGTTCTTAGTGTTCGATTTAATCAACCCGATACAAGCACGCTGAATCCATTTTTTGCGGAGCTGAATGATATTGTTGAATTCGAAATTGTGGGTACGTCACCAGCCGGCACATTAACCTCAATCCGGCTCCTCAAAGGGGATGAAGAAATTGCCTCTGTATCAAACAGCAATACACTAACTCACAATTATGAGGTGTCAACCTCTGGAAAGACCCAATTCGTTGCGGTTGCTGAGGATGAAACGAATGAACAGGCTCGTGATTCACTATTTATTATTGTCAACCCTGAAACACCGGTCCAACCGCGCCCCGATGGCATTGAAGATGGCATTACCTATCATCAGGATAATCCCGGCAAAGTTACCTTTTCGCTATTTGCACCCGGAAAAGAGTTTGTGTATCTGATTGGCGATTTCAATGACTGGCAGGTTGATCCTCAGTACTTGATGAACCGCGACGACACCGGGTCATTCGGCGGCCCACACTACTGGATTGAAATTGATGGACTGGAACCGGGTAAGGAGTACGGGTTTCAATACCTCGTGGATGGTGAAATCCGCGTTGCCGATCTCTTTTCTAAAAAAGTTCTGGATCCCTGGAATGACGGATTTTTGATTGATGATGGAGTTTATACAAATCTTAAGCCTTATCCTCAAGGAAAAACAGAGGAGATGGTCGGTGTCATTGAACCGGGAGCAGAAGAATTTACCTGGGAGGCGGTAGACTACCAGAAGCCCGACCCTGAAGAACTTGTGGTTTACGAACTGCTGATCCGTGATTTTTTTGATCAGGGAACGTACGCTAACCTGGCCGATACACTTGCTTATTTCGAGCAGCTGGGAGTGAATGCGATTGAGCTTATGCCCGTGTCTGAGTTTGATGGAAACATCAGCTGGGGATACAATCCAGCCTTTCATTTTGCGCTTGATAAAGCGTATGGCCCGGCAGAAGAGTTTAAACGGTTTGTGGACGAAGCTCATAAACGAGATATAGCCGTGATCCTGGACGTGGTCTATAATCACGCCACTGGACAGTCTCCGCTTATCAGGCTGAACGGAAGCAACCCGGAAACCAACCCATTGGTAGGGCCGGGTCATGAGTTCAATGTTTTCAATCACCTGAATCATGATAATGCCTACATTCAATATTGGCTGGACAGGGTGAATAAATTCTGGCTTGATGAGTATAATGTGGATGGTTATAGGTTTGATCTTACAAAAGGATTTGCCGCCAACACAGGAGTAAGCTCCAATGTAAACAGCTATAACGAAGGCAGGGTTGAGAATTTAAAACGGATGAGCGACGAACTCTGGAGTACCCACCCGGAGGCGATCGTAATTTTGGAGCATTTCCAGCGACAGGAAGAAGTTGAAATTGCGGAACACGGACAGGATGGAGGCCATCAGGGAGTCATGTTCTGGAACAACATGAATTTCCAGTACAATGAAGCATCTATGGGATACGACTCCGACCTGCGCGGCACCCATTTCAGCCAAATCAACGGGTTATCCACTGCAAACTCCATCACATTTATGGAGAGCCATGATGAACAGTGGCTAATGCTGAAAAACAGGAAGTTCGGAAACTCGAGCTCGGATGGCAGCTACGACGTTACCGAAATACGAACTGCACTTGAGCGTCAAAAAGCGGTGGGTGCATTTTTTCTAACAGTTCCGGGCCCAAGAATGCTCTGGCAGTTCGGAGAACTCGGATACGGCGGCAACACGGGCGAGTGTCTGAAGCCCGGGAATGGAACCGATGGCGATTGCAGCCCGTCAGATCCCGGACGGACAGATCCGAAACCGGTACGATGGGACTATTTTGATGTAGAGATACGGAAAAACCTGTTCCGTTCCTGGAGTGAACTTTTGAGGCTGCGGAATGAAAACCCGGTATTTACGAGCCGGGACACTCAGTTTGAAGCATCCTTAACAGAGGATGTGAAATGGATCCGATTACTCCATACGGATATGGATGCCATGATTATTGGAAATTTTGATGTTGAATCTCAAACATCCACATTTACATTTCCCGCAACCGGCGACTGGTACGACTTCATTTCAGGTGATGTGCTAACCGTGGATAATACAAACCAGGAATTTACTCTTCTTCCCGGCGAAATTCGCCTATACACCTCCGAATTTGTAGAACCAGCCGGTGAGAATGTTTTTGTAAGCCTGGACGGGGATGCCAATGGAACACTACCGGAACAGTTCCGTCTCAACCCCAACTATCCCAACCCATTCAACCCGTCGACCACGATTTCGTACGAGGTACCGCGAAGTGCACCGGTTACCATACAAGTGTTCGATATGCTTGGGCGTGAGGTGTCAACGTTGGTGGATGAATCCCGACACACAGCCGGATCATTTACCATTCAATTTGATGCGTCAGGGCTCAGCAGCGGTGTCTATTTTACCCGGCTTGAAACAGCAGGAAAAACATTTATACAAAAAATGTCTTTGATAAAGTAGTAGATCCCGCGATTCGCCAACCCAATCAATACTATGAAAAACGATTCACTGCATCACAGGCACCTTCAGTATCTGCTGGTACTCTTTCTTCTTGCGCTTACCGCTGCATGTGGCAACACAGGGGAGACAGATACAGAGAGCGGATACGTTTCCACACCACCCGAATGGTCGTATGATGCTAACATTTACGAGGTAAATATCAGGCAGTTCACGCCTGAGGGCACCTTTAATGCATTTGCCGAGCACATTCCGCGGTTAAAAGAGATGGGCGTTGAAATTCTTTGGCTGATGCCAATTCATCCGATTGGCCAAAAAAATCGAAAAGGCACGCTGGGAAGCTATTATGCCGTTGCTGATTACAAAGGTATCAATCCGAAATTCGGTACAAAAGACGATTTCAGAACCCTGGTTCAAACTGCTCACGACCATGAGATGAAACTGATTTTAGATTGGGTGGCCAATCACACCGCCTGGGATGCCAAGTGGACAGAAACGAATCCAGAATTTTATGAGACTAATGAACGCGGCGAATTTGTGACACCGGTTGACGACTGGGAGGACGTCATTCAGCTGGATGTTGACAATCCGGCCATGCAGCAAAAGATGATTGAATCGATGGAATATTGGGTTCGGGAATTTGATGTGGATGGCTACAGGGCCGATGTAGCGTACATGGTGCCAACTGATTTTTGGGTAGAAGCCCGCCGGCGTCTTGATAAAATAAAACCGGTATTTATGCTCGCTGAAGCTGAAGAACCGGAACTGCACCGGGCATTTGATATGACCTACGCCTGGAATTACGCCGAGACAATCCGTGATATTGCGGCCGGAAACGATGAACTATCCGATCTAAGCGCTGCCCTTTCCCGGGATTTTGAGCGTTTTGACAGATCGGACTTTCGTATGCTTTTCACAACCAATCACGATGAGAATTCCTGGAAGGGGAGTGATCAAGATCTTTATGGCGATTTATTTGAAAACTTTGCTGTTCTGTCCGCCACAGTATGGGGTATGCCACTAATCTACAACGGGCAAGAATCAGGGCTTGACAAACAGCTGGAATTTTTTGAAAAAGATCAAATTGACTGGAAAGAGTATACGTATCAAGAGCTCTATAAAACGCTTCTTCATCTGAAAAAAGAGAACAGAGCCCTCTGGAATGGTGAAAAGGGGGGAAGCTACCTGAAGACATCAACGAATCGCAATGATGTAATTTTTGCATTTAAACGAGTAGCCGGTGATGACAGAGTCTTTGTTATCCTTAATTTCTCTGATAGTTCAGTCCCTTTTACTTTTGATGGTGGTGAGCAGGGAGAATGGACCAACGTTTTTACCGGTGAAAATGAGACGATTGGTCAAGAGTTCACGATGCAACCCAATTCCTACAAGGTATATCAGCATACAAACCAATAATCAACAAGGCATTATTTATAATTAGAAAAACCTATGAAACCACAACCACGGCCCAAACTTTCCTTTTGGCAAATATGGAATATGAGCTTCGGATTTCTCGGGATCCAATTCGGGTTTGCACTTCAAAATGCAAACGTTAGCCGCATTTTTGAAACCCTGGGTGCGAATGTGGATATGATTCCGATTCTTTGGCTTGCCGCTCCTGTCACAGGGCTCGTGATTCAGCCAATCGTAGGATATTTCAGCGACAGAACGTGGACAAGGCTGGGCCGTCGAAGACCCTACTTTTTATGGGGTGCAATCTTTGCATCTGCGGCTTTGTTTGTCATGCCTAACTCTCCCTATTTATGGGTGGCGGCCGGTATGTTGTGGATAATGGACGCCTCCATTAATATATCGATGGAACCATTCAGGGCATTTGTTGGGGATATGCTACCATCAGATCAACGCACCAAAGGCTTTGCCATGCAGAGTTTTTTTATTGGCACGGGAGCCGTCGTAGCCTCAGCACTTCCGTGGATGATGACCAACTGGTTCGGGATATCGAATACGGCGCCATCAGGCGTTATTCCTCCTTCCGTTAAATGGTCGTTTTATGTGGGAGGAGCTACATTTCTCCTGGCCGTTCTTTGGACTGTATTCAGATCGCACGAATACTCTCCGGAGGAGCTGGAAGCGTATGAAACATATGAGGACGATCAAGTTGGGGGTGGAGAGAGTGTAAATCGGGAGGTCCCACTTGAGCCTGGCGAAGGCCAGAAGAAAATGACTTTTGGGTACGTCTTTATCCTTATCGGTGGCTTAACTACCGCAGGTGTCTACTACGCCGGCTACGATGCAGAGCTCTATATTTTAACCATAGGATTATTGGTCCTTGGCCTGGTTTCACTGATTGCAGGTTTTCTGCAGAGAGGGGGGAATACGCAGCAGGGCCTGGTGGTTGTGGTACACGATTTCTTGACTATGCCAAAAACGATGATTCAGCTCGCGGTTGCCCAGTTTTTTTCTTGGTTTGCGCTTTTCTCAATGTGGATTTATACAACTGCCGCTGTTACAGCTCATATATATGGAACCAGCGACACAACCTCGGCCCTTTATAATGAAGGTGCGGATTGGGTGGGAATTTTATTTGCGATCTACAATGGATTTGCGGCAGTTATTGCCTTTGGACTGGCACCGATGGCGAAAGCCACCAGCCGTAAAATTGTACATGCCGGCTCTCTTGTGCTCGGAGGATTAAGTTTGATCGGCATCTATTTTTTGAACTTCTCCGTTGATTTGTCTTCTGTTGGCATCGACGTTGTGATCACGTCTCCAATGCTTCTTATTCTTCCGATGATCGGCATCGGCATTGCGTGGGCCAGTATCCTGGCAATGCCGTACGCTATTTTGGCCGGGTCACTTCCGTCTAAAAAAATGGGGTTATACATGGGGATCTTTAATTTCTTTATCGTCATTCCCCAAATTATTGCGGCAAGTATGCTGGGGTTTGTCACCCGTAACTGGTTTGATGGTGAAGCGATCTTTTCTCTTATGCTGGGAGGATTTGCCATGATAATTGCAGCTTTCAGCATGTATTTTGTCGAAGACGTGGATGACGTTGATTCGATTGAGGATGATGCCATCCTGGAGCCGGCGGAATGATCATTTCCTGTCATACACCGGACGTTTGGTTAGGTATCGTGTTTCCAGCGTAAATAATCTATACATCAACAAAAGTCGATCCCAATTTAGAATGCCTGTGAAAATGGTTCTCATCGGCAGTTTTCTGAATAATATGGTTGTATTTGACAGATTTAAGGATCGAATTGAGGTTTTTAAGATGTGATCCGCAGTTGATAATCGCACATCTATAACCTATCTTCAGTGCTTCCAATGACCGGAGAGGTGCCAGAGTGGTCGAATGGGCTCGCCTGGAAAGCGAGTGTACCTCGCAAGAGGTACCGAGGGTTCGAATCCCTCCCTCTCCGCTTTTTTATCTACCTTTGGGAGTTGATCAGTTTAGGATAGCTTAGCCCTGGCTATGTGTACATATTTATCATGCCGTTCGCTTTTGCTGCTTATCACTATAGTTTTCACTCTTCTTACCGATAAATGTAAAAGCCCATATTTCAAATCGTAAAACCCGGCACCAATGATTAGTTCATGCTCCGCACATTCTGTTTTCTATGTTTTGTAACGTACTGAAATGATATTCTTTGCTATTTATTTAAATGAAAATGTTTCAAAATTGAACCGTATTTAACGAATTTCAGGAATGGGTAAGGTAAACACGAAGCTGCATATTGGAAATTTACTTTTGAAACGGGGAGTCATTTCAAAAGAGCAGCTGGATAAGGCGTATGATATACTGAATGAGGAGCCTGAAAATTCTACAAGACGGATTGGACAGATTCTGTACCAGGACTTAGACCTGGATCGCCATACCATCATGCGCGAAATAGCCAGTATTTACGCCTTTGATGAGATTTTTTATGCCCAAGAGAGCCTTAGTGAAAAAAAGATAGAGAACATCCGGGGATACATTGATCAGATGCCGAAGGAGGTTATTGATGAACTGGTCCATCAAAAGGCGCTCCCGGTTTCAAAGAAAGCAACATCTCTGACGATTGCCACTCCCGATCCTTCAAACCCGGACTTATCGGATATCATATCCAAACTCAACTATAAAGAGTACGATATCCGCTACTGCCGCTACGAGCTTATCGAAGATATACTGTCGAAAGTATATGAACAGAAAAATGAATTTCTGGATAAACTCGAGGATATTGATCTTGAAGAAGGGCAGATCACTGATGAAGAGGAGGATATTGATGAAGAAGAGATTGATGCTGAGATCAATCAGAGTATGCTTAATTCTCTGGTTGAAGGAATGCTTGTTGAGGGGGTTCGCCGCGGAGTCAGTGATATGCACATTATTCCGAGTGGGCCCGCAACAACCGATATTCGGTTTAGAACGGATGGCAAGCTTCAGCTTTGGTACCAGCAAAAAAACGTAAAGCCTGAAGCGATTACGGCAGTTATCAAAGACAAAACAAGAAATGTTGACCGGTTTGAAAGGGATAGTTCGCAGGATGGATTTATTCAGCGAGTGGTAGATAATTACAACATTCGCTACCGGGTTTCAATTATGCCGATGGTGGGGGCTCAGTTTGAACGAAAATTTGAATCTATTGTCATTCGTATCCTTGATGACAGGGAAGTCATTACCGACTTAAACGTTCTTGGCCTGCAAGAAAAGGCAAAAGAAGATTTTGTTAAGGCCATTGAAAAACCGTCCGGAATTGTAATTATTACCGGGCCAACAGGAAGTGGTAAGTCAACAACACTTGTGGCTGCACTTTACTATGTGATTGACCCTACCAAAAATGTTCTTACAATTGAAGAGCCTGTGGAGTATCTTATTAAAGGGGCGCGGCAGCTTAAGATTGGTAAAAATATGACGTTCGAACAGGCCATTCGAGGGATTCTCCGGCATGATCCCGATATTGTTTTAGTTGGGGAGATGCGTGACCTGCAAACGGCTGAAGTAGCCATCAAAATGGCAAATACCGGTCACCTGACGTTTTCCACGCTTCACACGAACGATGCGCCAAGCGCCGTCTCACGACTTTATAAAATGGGTATTGAACCCTTTTTGATTGCCAACGCCGTAAACCTTGTTATGGCTCAGCGTCTTGTTCGGCGTCTGTGCAGCTGTAAACAGGTAACTGAACCGCATGTGGATACCTATAAAAGTATCGGGTTTACTGAAGAGGAGATCGAAAATAACACGTTTTATGAAGCTGTTGGTTGTGAAAAGTGTTTCAATACCGGCTATAAAGGCCGGGTGGCCATTATGGAAGCTCTCTATTTTTCAAAAGAGATCAAAAAAATTATACTTGAATCAGGAGGCGAAATCGATGAAGAGAAGATCAAACAGACCGCCATCAAAGATGGAATGTTAACCCTCAGGGCCTCGGGTCGTGAGCGTATAAAAAATGGCACAACCACGGTTGAGGAAATTATGGCAATCACGATTGAGGATTAATACATTACGGCATGACCGAAGAGAAACGAAGCGGTTCTGATATGATGCAACGGCATATCCAGGAATTGCTAAAACATCCACCCAGACTTTTTAAAAATTTCCATTACGATGATGTACTTGCGTTCATCCAAACGGGAGTGGAGATCTCTTATGCAAAGGATGATATTATTATCAGGGAAGATGAACAAGTCAATGCCGCTTATCTTGTAGCCTCAGGTTCATTATCAGTCTGGAAAGAGGATATTCGTTTAAAAACATTAGGAGAGAAAGACTTTTTAGGAGAAACATATCTTTTTAGTAAAAACAACAGGATTGCCAAAATCACCTCTGATACACCCAGCATTCTGTTAAAGTTTGACCGCTACAATTCACTGAACTATTTCAGCCAGCGTCCTGAAAAACTGTTCAACATTTTCACGAAAAACATTATCGAAATTCAACAAGAGAAAATTTCGAATATGAATTCTCAGCTTTTCGCTTTAAAAAAACAGATTGCGGACGATAAGTAATATTAAGAGATCTTAATCACTTGTAAGGGTAAGGCACCTTCTCTGTAAAGATCGAAACACGCGTCAATTTTTTAAGACAAATTCCGGAAGAGGTCTATGCATGAAAATATGCGGAGTGACCCACCGATAATGAACGTCTGCACCTATGGTTGAGAAAAATACATCTACTGTTTTACTGGACCCAATAAAAGCTATTGCAGAAGAAGTTTTTAGCAAAATTCCCGACTCATACAAAGGAATGGATTATCACCTGGAACTTGGAAAGCAGGTAAAGGGGCTCGACGGTCTAAAAATTAAGCAGCTGCATGATTCACTTCATTCATTCTTGTTGTACATGAGAAAGAATGAAGCCTCGGACATCGATCTTGGAGGAACAGGATGTGATGGAAAAATTTGGTACAGAGTATATGGCAATAAATCCCCCTTACAACTCGAAAAGAGGCTTAGCCATAAAGAGACCGATCTTTTAATTCATAGTGCTATTACCAGCGAACAAAGGAAAAATCTGTTAAATGATCGGAACCTTGATTTTTCCTATACGCTACCTACAAATAACGGGTCAAAACCCCAGCGGTTCAGGGCAAATGCCTATTTCGATCTTGATCATCTGGCTCTTAACATGCGGAAGATTGATGAAGAGATTCGTCCGTTTAAATCTCTGGATTTGCATCCTGAAGTTGCAAAAGCCTTAAGCCTGAAATACTATAAATATGGCCTGACGCTTATCACGGGAATCACCGGTTCAGGTAAGTCAAGCACTCTCGATACAATTATTGATGCAAATAACCGCACGGTCGACTCGCATATCATCATTATTGCATCACCGGTTGAGCTTATCCACACCCCAAAACGATCGGTGGTACGCCACAGGGAAGTTGGTCGTGATGTAACCTCATTTAAAAATGGTGCCATCCAGGCGCTACGCCAAGATCCCGATATCATCGTTATTGGAGAGCTCCGGGATCCGGAAACAATCATGACCGCACTCGAAATTACCGATTCCGGCCATAAAACATTTGGCACACTTCATACCTCTTCGGCGCTCGAAAGTATTGAGCGGATCCTGGGCGAAGTGCCCAGCGAAGTACAAAACAGGGTGCGATCGCGCCTGGCGGATGTGCTGACCGGTGTTATAAGTCAAAAATTGGTAAAAAGCCTGGACGGTAAGCGAGTGTTGGCAAAAGAGGTACTGCTTGTCACTCCATCGGTTCGTGCAGCCATACGCAATGACAACGTAAATGAAATTTACCAAATGCTGGCGGAAGGCAGCGAGTTGGGGATGATAACGATGGAGCAGGATTTGAAACGGTTGTTTGACGAAGGGAAAATATCGAAAGAGGAAGCCCTCAATAACGCCAATAACAAAAAGAGGCTGATTCAGCTTTTTAACGACCTGGAGTATTAACGATGTTTAAAAAGAAAGAATTTATCGGAGTAAGTCTCGAGGGCGAAACGCTAAAAATTGCCCATGTTGTATCAGATAAAAAGAAGCTGCGGTTGGTGCGAATGGATCAGCTTACTCTTGTTGAGCCCATAAAAAAACCACAGGATCGCCAAAGTGTAGAGTCCGATATCCAGGATGACCTCTTCGATGCAGAACAAGATGCCGATCTGATTTTTGGCCTGGATGATGAGGAGACCGCGGAGGAAAATGAACTGGCGGAGGATGACGCCGGCGATGAAGAGGATTTTGAAGATGAAATATTTGGAGATTTGGATCTTGACTCTTTCGAGGAAGATGATGATGATTTTATACATGATACGGATGATCTGATTGCAGAATCGAGTGATTCATTCACAAACAAGTCCGTGATTCGGGATTATCTTTCATCCGTAACTAATGATCGAAAAGTAGTAGCCGTGAATGTGCCGGCCGGGGAGACTGTATTTCAGTTCCTGGATGAGATGAACTATTCCGATGTAAAGAAAAAAGAGCTTCTGGAGATAATAGAAGATAAATTACGGGCTGTTTATGACAGAGAGCCAACCGAAGATCTTTACGATTTTAATATACGGGATGATGGCACATTGATTATCGGATCATTGGATAGCCCGTCTCCGACACTTGATCTTGTATTTGAATATGGCCAAAAACAGAATCAAGACTATACCATTGCGGATGTAACACCCGATGAATCTATAATGATGGGCATGTATCGCACACATTATAGAATGGATGACGAAATTGTTACGGCACTCCTGCAGATCGGAGAGAAAAAGAGCCGCCTGCTGTTTATGAGAGGAAGTAAACTGCTGCAGGTATCACCGGTGATTAATGAAGGGTTTGCAAATAAAAACTATCTGAACACCATATTCTCTAAGATTCTATTCCAGATCGACACCGGCGAAGTTCCCGCCCTCGATCAGCTGATCATCTTTAATAATGGCAAAGGGGTAAAAGTCCTTGATTTTTTCCGGTCCAGTTTCAGCGAGCTTATCGTAGAAGAATTTGAATTTAACAGGGATATTCTTGAGTACGACGAGTCGCAGTCAGGCACCGTTTCAGTATATTCAACCGCTATTGGATTGGCCTGCGTTGCTGCAAATAATAAAGTTGAGTCGAATATTGATCTCTCGTTTTTGCCCTCCTACGTTATCGATCAGCAAAAAATATTTAAACTGCAGTGGCACGGTATTGTTCTTCTTGTCTTGATTGGCCTGGCTCCAATTTTACTCAATTATTTATACCAGCAAAACAAGGCTGAAATTAAGTCGCTGCAAAATGAGTCCAGCCAACTGCAGACAACGATTGGGAACCTTGAACCATTGGTGCAGCGATCCGATAATCTTACACAAGAGCTGGCTACAATGGATGAACAGTTGACACTGCTGACAGACCTGAACAGAGACAATATTCGCTGGACGGTTACAATGGACCTGTTTAACCGGGCGGTACAAAATACAGGAAACACGTGGATCACGTCATTCCGACAGGATGAGGATGTTCTGCTTGTTGAGGGATTTTCAATGTACAAATCGCGCATCCCAACACTGGCCAGCCAATTTGAGGACGTGACACTGCTGAACGTCCGAAAACAGGAGATGCGTGAACGGGATATCTTCGCATTTTCAATGATGATTCGGAACGTGGTAGCTGACAGCAGCGCATTTACGCCCAGCTATACATCCGGCAATGAACAACAATTAGCCATTAATCCGTAAATCAATGTCGTACGCACTTCGTAACTCACTTATTTTAATTGTGGTTCTGCTGCTGCTAAGCGGGGGCGGGTATCTGTTTATTTACCTCTATCAGCTCCCGCAAATTGAAGATCTTCAAGAGCAAATTGAACGACACCAGGCAACCTACGATGAAAAAAATGAAATCGTTGAGGCACTTCCGGCACTTGAAGAGCAGTATCAAAGCTCGAAAGAGTTTATTGAAAATTTTGACAAAACACTCTTTAAGACAAACAACCCGGATCGCGTGTACAGATTTTTAACCATTCTGAGCGATACAGATCCGATAGAGTTTAACTTTACATTTGTAGATTCAACATCTGCTGAGCGTTATGGAATCTTAGATTCTGAAATAGCAGGCAGCGGCCGATATACATCCGTCCTGAACTTTATTACAAGAATTGAAAATAGCGAGCCGGTTCAAAAGGTCAGAGACATTGTGCTGGTCCCGGTGAATGAAAGCGGAGAGTTTAACAACGTCTCCTTTACCTTCAATCTATCAAGCTATTACGATAAAATGAACTTTTTTGAGCCCCGGAATACACCCGGAATTTCTGACAGGATCTCGTTAGCATCTCACAATCCGTTTTTCCCCCTTATCAGGAATGTTCGCCCAAATACTGAAAATTTACTCAATGTTGAGAACAGCCAGCTTGTGGGAATAGGCAATAATGTGATTTACATGGTAGACCAGAATGGATCCATGCATACCCTTAACGAGGGTGATCGAGTGTATTTGGGCCGGCTTCAAACAATTAATATAAACGAAGGATATGCCAAATTCCGCTTAAATAAAGGCGGCATTGTGGAAATAGTAACCCTTGAGGTAGAACGATGAAAATCAAAAGACAAATGTTAAAAAAATTACTACTAACGGCAATTTTCGTACTCGGTGTGGCTGAGATCGGTTTTTCCCAGGCATCAGATGAAATACCGCGTGAATATACCAACCCGGAAGAGATGATCTCTTTCGACAGGAGAACACCTTATGTGGACGCTATCGAGGTTCTGACAAATTACGCGCAAAAATTTGATGATCGTTTTATTATTGATCAATCGGGTGAATCAGGCCCTATTGGGGTTTCCCTGCCGCCCATGCACTGGAAAGATGCCTTGAACTATATCTTACGTGTAAAAGATCTGGTTGCTCTTGAATCGGACGATGTGATTGAGATTTTTACACAAGAAGAAGCTCAGGCATTGTCGGCGCCCGAACAGGAGACAACACAGGAAACTTCCACTGCCTCAGTTGGCGGAGAAGATGAAAAAACAATATCAACAGACACGAGAGAAATCAGAATAAACGCTACCTTTTTTGAAGGAAATAAGCGTGCTCTGCGTGAAATCGGCGTTGACTGGTCAACTTTGACGAACAATGTACCGGATAATATCGCTGATTTTGTGAGCGAAGAGGGAGGGGGCGGCGAAGATGGCCAGATCCCGAACACGCAGTTTGGTGACGATCAGTTTGTGTCTGTGAACTCAAAAGGGGCTCAAAATGTGAGTCAGAATGTGTTTAACTCGATTATAAATTTTGGAGATGTTGGCGGCGGTATTGAAGTTCAGGCCCTGTTCAGCGCATTTGAGGCGGACAATCTCGGGCAAATCCTTGCCACACCCAGCGTAAAAGTCATGGACGGAGAAGAGGGAAGGATTCAGGTGGGACAGGACTTCTCAATTAAGCAGCGTGATTTTGCCGGCAATGTAACGGACCAGTTTTTCAGTACAGGTACCATTCTGCTGGTAAAGCCACAGATCGTGGAGATAGGGGATACAACTCTGATCTACCTGGATCTTGAAGCGGAACGCTCTTCTGCACAGCCGGATCCTGTCAGCACGATCATTAATAAGCAGCAGGCAAATACCCATGCACTTTTGCTGGATGGAGAGAGTACAGTTATTGCCGGATTATACCGAACGGAGGAAACGGAAGTACGCCGTGGAATTCCAATCTTAAAAGATCTTCCATCCTGGTTTTTTGGCCTGAAATACTTATTCGGGTATAACTCAACGGATGTGCAGGAATCGGAACTTGTGGTTCTGCTCCAGGCAGAACTGGAGGAGTCGGTGAATGATCGTCTTAAAAGATCATTTGAAAGCAAAAGTGAGCTGTTAGCGAAAAAGAAAGAGAGGCACCGCAACGACATGAGCTATGTAAGTGATAAAAGCCCGGTGCCGCCGTCTGAGCCGAAGAGTCCACCTGTAGATCATCAGCAGTCCGAAATAATAGAAGAGGAGAGCTCGTCAGTTCCCGAAAGTGATCAGGAAATAGTGGAAACAACTGAGAGTAATCCATCAGCTGATGTGGAGTTGAATCAGGACAGCGGAGTCGATGAGCCTGGATCAGAAATATCCGAAGAGTTAACACAAACCCAATCAACGGCTGATTCTGTTGACATGGTGCCGGAAGCTGAAAGTGAAACAAGTGCTGATGACGTAGTTGACGAGAGCCAGGACGATGAGGAGGTGAATGGGACGAATACATCCTCGAAAGAAGAGAAACCCACACCTGATGAAACGGTTGAACTATTGGCCACGGCCACCGCATCATCGGATTCGGTCCGTGAAGAAACCATTGCGGCAACACAGGACAAACCTGACACAGACTCCGTTGCCACGTCATCAACCCTACAGGGAGCCAACACGGAAGAGAATAGCAGCGATATAGAAATTGTTGAGGGATACTACAGCAGCGACTGGAAACCTGTGGAGCTTGAAAACGTGCTCTCCGACAACAGCGAATACGAATTCTACATCATTGGCGGGTCGTTTAAAACAAGGACCAACGCCATGCAATTTTTTAATGATTTCAAAGCGGATCAGCCAGAAGCACAACTTTTATATAATCCATCTTCAGGTTTCTATTTGGTTGCATATGATGGATACAAAACCTTTCGTGAGGGAATCAACTCACTGGTGGATATAAACGATAATTTACAACCCGACGCGTGGATGGTTCAGGTTGTAAAGTAGATAAAACAGAGAGGGTTTATCAAGAAACCCATTAAGAGAGGAAAAAGAATCCGCCGTTCACAGAACCTCTTCCTGAGGAGTGTGAGCGGCATTCTTTTTTAAGAACTTGATTGAAATATCATTGAACAGATCCGGTTCTTCAATATTACAGACATGACCGCATCCATCAATAATTCGCAACTCACTGCGGTCAAAATCGGTGATCATTTTTTTAACTGGTGGCAAAAACATGTGATCTTCACCTCCCATTACGTACAACGTAGGATTTTGCATCTCTTTTTCCTTAAAATATCGCAGTAACGGGTTTACATCGTATGTTAACCGGAACCATTTCATAAACTCTTTTTTCGCCAGGTTTTTGGCATCGCTGATAAACATGCTGCGGGATTCCTTATGATTCTTCTTTGGCATAATAACCCAGGCAAAGAGCTTGTAAAGCCATATAAAAGGAACGACTTTTTTAAACGTGTGCCCAAGCCAAACCAGCACTCTCGACCGCACATCAAGCCGAGTAATTGCACCACACATCACAGCAGATTGCACAACACCGGGCTGCATTTCCGCAATGGTTCGTATAATAATCGTACCAAGTGAAACGCCTACAAAGTGGGCCTTTTTAATTTCCTTCTGCTCAAGCACCTCAAGCACATCTCTGCTGACGGTTTTAAAGGTGTACTTTTCCTTATAGTAGGCTTTCATCGTACTCATCTCCCGTGACTTGCCATGACCTCTTAAATCAACAAGGAGAACGTTGAAATATTCCTGGTAGGCCCGAACTTGTTTAAACCAGATCGAGGATGAACCACCGGCTCCGTGGATAAATACAACCCAGTCTCTGGATGGATCCTTGATAAAAGTTTTACAATAAAGCATAGTGTGTTCGGATAGCTGAATTGGATGAAGCTCTGCACAGCCGGTTCAATACACGAAAAACGTTATAGATTGAACATGGTTGAATTTTTGTCTAAAAAAGCTGCAATAATAATAAAGAAATAGCCAGCGTCATAAAAGAAGAAGATTTTTAAGATGCACATGTAAACGAAATTCTGAAACGTAGCTGCGGGTTGAGAATTATTTTTTATTTTGATGTTCTTCTGTGTTTAATCATCACTATCTTCACTGAATGAGACCTATTGTCGCAATAGTAAAAATTATCGGTGTCATTATCACCACACTGGCGTTTTATTCGCTGTACCTGGGCGGGTTGCCATTTAGAAAACTGTTCAACAGATCACCAACCCCGTGGTTGAATTATATCTTGAGAGGGTGGGGTAAGGCAACGGCGTCGGTTCTGTCTATTCAGATCGACGTTGAAGGCACGAAACCTGAACCACCGTTTTTTTTAGTCAGCAATCACTTAAGCTACGTTGATATTATTGTTCTTTTTAGTACGCTCAACACTACGTTTGTGGCAAAATCTGAAGTTAAAAGCTGGCCTGTGCTTGGTTGGATTGCCCGATCCATTGGGATTGTATTTATTGATCGAAAACGAAAGATGGATATAGCCAGAGTGAACCGTGAGATTTCGGGAAAGGTGTCGAGGGAGCGCGGATTAACCCTGTTCCCTGAAGGAACGACATCGCCGGGTGAAAAGATCCTTCCGTTCCGGACACCCCTATTAGAATATCCGGCAAGTTCTGAACTTGGTGTCAGCTGCTGCGCACTGCACTATTCCCTGGAATCGGAAGAGAAATCTGCACATGAAATTGTTTGTTGGTGGGGTGATGCTCCCTTGCATAGACACCTGTACAGGCTGGCAACGGAAAAGAATATATGTGCCACTATCGTATTTGGAGACAACCGGTACTACGATACAGATCGAAAAATTCTTGCCAGGAATTTGCATCGCTGTGTATCGAATTTATTTACTCCGATCTGCAAGCCTGGTCAGACAGAATTTCAACCCATCCAGTTTTAATGTCAGCCAGTAGTTCATGAGTAAAACGACTTCAAGGCTCTTGCTTTTCATTGCTTCTGTGTACATTATTTCGCTTACCGTTCGTATCTGGTTTCCTGCGCCTGAAAAAAAACATCTGAAAGAGAAATCAGATCTCATTGTTTACAAGGGAAAGGAAATCGAATTTCGTTTTCTTGATTATGGTCATGACGCAAAACATCCCCTGGCCGTCATCACTCCCGGTCCTTTTGAGGGGCTGAAGACTGTGCAGCCTCTTGCCAGCCGGTTATCCGACAGGTACCGGGTGGTCATACCGCGTTTTCCGACGCACTCCAGCGATAAAAAACTACTCAGCCATTCATCCAGGACCAGGGCCGAGATGTTAGATACCTGGTTAAAGCATCAAAACTCAGAATCTTTTCATCTTGCAGGGCATGGATTTGGGAACTCAGTTGCCATTGAATACATCGGGCTTGACGGATCGATCCCTCTTAAAAGTTATGCCATGATTTCTGCTCTCGGTGTGCAGGAGTTCCACTTTCTGGGTTATCATGCATTAAACCAGCCTGTTTATTCACTTCTCTACCCGGTTGGATTTGCCGTAGATTATCTGCTGCCACTGGCTAATTGGAATGAACAGAGCATTATCGATATGGAGCGGGTCAGAATCATGAATGCTATGGACCAGAGAGAGTACAGGTCCATTCTCAAGAGTCTCAATGAGCCTGTACTAATTCTTCACGGGAACGATGACAAACATGTACTACCTGAAACGGCCATGGAACACCACCGGATCATACCGCAGAGCGAGTTGATTATATTCGAGGATGAGAGGTTATCGATGGCTGACAATATTGAGTCCCGGGCGCGTGCTTATTCTGACTTTTTGCAACGAACCGAGAATGGTGAAACCAGGCATAAGACGGACGCTCTTCCCGACCGGCTGGCGGCGGCTGAAAAGGATTTTAAATTCGGGGATGTGCCGCCTGTCCATGGCTGGGGACTTGTCATTATTCTTGTACTTTTAAGCTTTGTTACACTGGTTAGTGAAGATCTTGGGTGTATCGGGGGTGGTCTGCTTGTTGCGGGGGGCGTCACGCCGTTATGGATTATATTTTTGACAATCTACATTGGGATTACCATAGCCGATACAGGTATTTACTGGATTGGCAGAAAACTTGGACGCCCCGTCATTACAAAACGTCCATTCCGCTGGTTTATAAGTAAACGGGATGTGGATATGTCGTCCGAAATGTTCCGGGCAAACGGTTTTAAAATTGTGTTTTTGAGTCGTTTTTTGCCAGGTTCAAGATTCCCCACCTATTTTGCGGCCGGTATCCTTAAAACGAACTTTACCCTTTTTCTGCTCTATTTTCTGTTAGCTATAACAATATGGACTCCACTGCTTCTTTGGATATCGATTGTGGCGGGAGATCAAATGCTTGAATATTTACAGATCTACCAGGAGTATGCCCTGCAAATATTCATCGGGTTGGTGGTTGGCCTCTATTTGGTGTTTAAATACCTGCTGCCACTGGCCACGAAAAAGGGGAGGCGTGAATTTACAGTTCGCATGATTCGAGTCAAACAGCGGCTGTTTAATTAGAGAGGGAAGAAGCAGGAGGTGTTTATTCACCTGTTTTTTCTGAAGAAATTTTTTAATAGAAGTCCGCACTCATCCTCCAGTACACCCTGTATCACATCAACCTGGTGATTTAATTTATTATTTGAGGATATATTGAATACAGATCCCGCTGCACCCGCCTTTTCGTCCATAGCACCAAATACAAGCTGATCCAGTTTTGACCAAACGGCCGCACCCGCACACATCGCGCACGGTTCAAGAGTAACATAAAGCGTACACCCACTCAAATATTTGTTACCCACGGTAGTGCAGGCTGATGATAGTGCAACCATTTCGGCGTGAGCGGTAGGGTCCTGAAGCATTTCCACCTGATTGTACCCTTTGCCCACAATGCGTCCATTACAGACAACAACAGCGCCAACGGGCACCTCGTCATTCTGTAACGCAACGTTTGCAAGCTTCAACGCCTCCTGCATGTACGTTTTGTGCTCTGTATTTGGAAACCCATTCAACATGTAATTGCTGAAAACTCTTTATAGATGGATGGACGGTTTATACGCACTGTTTCGAATATAAGAATTTTAAGGACCCTTTTAGGATCATCACCTTATGTTATAGACTTGACTGTGGCTGGCAGTCCGTAATTAGCTTTATAAATGTCTATACAATCTGTTTCTGAATGTACCGGCTTATACCGATTGTACCCAAACACCTTGCCGGCAGAAGTAAGACACAGTGGAGCGGATTCAGTGATTTCACAGGAGAAGTAACTTTCAGCCCGGGGATCTTATTCTGGATAATATACACTGGGTAAGGTTGAAAATGACAAATTACTTTGTTCAATTTGAATGGCAGATTTAAGAGGAATTCGAGTAGACATCGCACGAAAATTTCTTTTATTATAGGTGAGATGTTTCAAAAAAAGATAATATTGCCATTTAACAGATCCGGCAAAATAATTCTTCATTTCCTCGAAACATTATATCTCTAACTAAATAGAATGTACCTGTAATTAAATATCACCTTAGAACACAACATTATGGCAAAATCGAGATTATCATCGCTAATTTTCAGCATTGCTCTACTTTTTGGAGTCACTGCATGCGGGCCATCGCTGGTACTTCAGGACGTTGATTATGCCCAGCCCGTTGAAAGTGTACTTGAACCTGACAGTAACACTGAGGTTCACGATCAACGCTATGCGGTAAAATTCAACATTGCGCCCGTTCTCGAAGAAGAGGGTGTCTCGTCAGTAGATGAAATTCGCCTGATCCGCAACACTGCGGGGTATTATTTTTTGACTGCAAGCAGTTTCACCAGCGTGTATGTCTTTGAACCGGGCGAAGGTGAATTATCACTGAAAAACAAAATCGATATCAGTGATGAGGGGCTACAACAACCCGCATTCAATCAGCGGCAAGGCCGGATACAGCTTGTCGACCTTGAAACAGGAAATACATATAATCTTGATCATAACGGACGCATATAAAGGGACCTGACATCATGAACAGACTATCAAAAACCATTTACACTTTCGTAGCTTTAATGGTAATTGCCACAGGGCCTTTAGTTGCCCAGCAGAGTGATTACCAGGTTCAGCAAGACTTTAAGGCTGAGATTAATGAGATCAGCCAGAAGATCAACAACGCAAATACTCTTGAGGATATCCGGGATATAAAGGGCCAGCTTGAAGAACTCGAAGAAGAGTACTCCGAATTCGAAGAGATGCTAAATGCCTCTCTTTATCCGCAGACGGTTAATGGAACGGTATCGGAATTAAGAGAAAATGTTCGCAGCACTGAAACCACGATCGTCTCAATTAATGAACTGAACGAGCGGATTGAGTCGTTACAGGCAGATATTGAGGGGTACCGAGAATCAATTGTTGAGATGGATGAAGACTCCGAAGCTCTTCGTCAGCGATTGGAACGTGCAACTGCAAATGAAAGTCGACTCTCAGGTTTGGTAACCCAATACAGGGAAAACCTGGAAAACCGGGATGAATTTGTATCTGAGTTCCTGGAAAACCTTCTGAACAGATACCAGTCAATGGATTCGCAAACCCAGTCAGAAATTGCTGAAGTAAGTGAACGGCTGGATGACAACCCGGTGGATCTGCTCACGTCAATCATTAGTGAATATATAAACCAGGCCGATAGTGATACCGGACTCGAAGCTCCTGATTTTCTCCGGATGAGAGCGCAACACGCTTACTTCAAAAATGTGTGGGAAAAAATAGGGGAGAGGTTAAGCAACTCCTATGCGCCGGATTCCCCCGTTGAGACAGAACAGGAAATAACAGACCTTCTGGCTGCCTGGCAGGCAAGTATTGACAGCAATTTATGGGGATCTGTCAACTCGGACTTTACAGACAATGGCATTGAGCTTCCGGAATTTTATGATAAAGAGACCTTTAATGAATCATTGAATGCATACGTGGACAGTGCCGCTTCCACCGCTCTTCAACAAAACGAAGAGGCGGATCTGCAGCAGTTTGAACAATTTAACACCTACTGGAATAGTACGGTGAAAGGAAATTGGGGCGATTTTCTAATCAACGGTAATGTGTTGGACCAGGGCGAAATTGCCGCCGTTGATGTTAAACTTGGCGATTGGGCCAGGGCTGCAGAACCGGAATCCAATCTTATGTTCATTTTGTTTCTTATAAGCCTTGCGGTTATTCTGGGTCTTGTTGTACTGCTGGTCACAAAGAAAAGCTGATGGATGGAGATCTTTTCCTTTTAGGAAATACCCGCTTTAAGAAATTGAAGCGGGTTTTTTTATTCCAGGGCATATCACCCGCTTAGCTGACCTTTTATAGACGTTTGAAGCGTGCTTATTGTAGTGTCATATGTCGGTAATCTCATTTTTGCTTTAAGCAATTTTCACTTCTGTTATCTGTTATAAATATGTATTTTCTAGACAGACTAGATTAAATTGGAGGTAACTATGATTACAAAAACTAAAAAGTGGCAATTGCAAGAAGCTAAAAACAGATTTAGCGAAGTTGTTCGAAAGGCATCTGAAGAGGGACCTCAAACGGTGACAAAGCATGGAAAGGACAGCGTAGTGGTTCTATCGGCTGAAGACTATCGAAAATTAGAAAAACCGAAGACATCCCTAATTGAATTTTTTCAAAAATCTCCCCTTTCAAAGCTTGAGGTTGACCTAAAACGAGATAAGTCAACAGCCCGTAGTGTTGAACTATGAGCTATTTAATTGATACCTGCTGTATTTCAGAATTGGTTAAAAAGAAACCAAACCCAAATGTTGTGAAGTGGTTCACCGATCAGGATGAACTCTCTATGTATTTAAGCGTTATTACGTTTGGCGAATTGAGAAAAGGAATTGAAAAGTTACCCGACTCCAAAAAGAAGAAAGAGCTAAATCGATGGTTAAAAGAGGATTTAAACCAGCGGTTTAAAAACCGCATACTCGACATTACTATTGAAGAAGTGAATAAATGGGGCGAGATTTTAGCTGCAACAGAAAAAGATGGCAGACCGCTTCCGGCAATTGATTCACTTATTGCAGCTACAGCCTTGGTTCATGACCTTTCAGTTGTTACAAGAAATACACAGGACATGGAAGGTTCGGGAGTTGAAGTGATTAATCCCTGGACCTATGAATCGAACACATAACCAGTGTTTGAGGTTGTCCAAAAAGGGTGTCATCCCGTACGTTCCCAAAGGGATCCCTTCGGGGGATATGGGATCTCCAATCGTTGATATGGACAGGAGATACCACGCCGGGGCGTGGTATGACTGTTTGCTTGTAAAATTCTTTATTGAACAACCTTTTTAGACAGCCTCCAGGCTCTGCTGACCGGTTTCGGTTTTTTTGCCCTACTTTTTGAGTTGCAGGTCCGGCAGCAGAAACACCGAACCGTGATGTCAACAATACGTTGTTGCATGTAGTCATCGGATGAGTCAACGTTGAATGACAGTTTAATTCGTAATACCTTGATTTTTCAAAAACAATGCTTTGTTCACAGAGCGAAAGGTAAAGTTTTACATCAGGTTTACAGGTTTGGAAATGAAGCTAAAAACGTGTCGTTCTTCCAGAATGAGAAAGAAGATACTAAGCTGTACACATTACCTGATAGGCGTCATTTTTTAATGGCCGGTGGTTACTCAAACGGACATTTCCTATACTCTGTTAATCAAACTTTTCAATAAATAAATGCATATTGGCTAAACGTACCAGCATCGATCATTTTAAAGAAGCGCGTCAGAGTATTCGTTCACCTGAAGCTCGTAAACGGGTGTACTATTTTTATGGTGATGAACAGTTTTTTATAGACCGGCTACAGCAGGAAATTTCAGCACTGGTTCCGGATGAGCAGAAAGATTTCAACTACGATCTGTTATATGGAAGTGAGACAACACCGGAGCAAGTGTTAGGTATCGTTCGGAGCTATCCGATGATGGCTGACCGGCGTGTCGTTATTCTTCGAGAATTTCTTGCGCTGAAAAACTCTGGGGGCGGCAGTATCAACGATTTTGAGCACTATGTAAAAAACCCCAATCCCTCGACAGTACTTTGTATAGTCGATAAAAAATTACCTGACGGGCGAACTTCACTTGGAAAAGCCTTGAAGGGTAAAAAGAATCCCAACACAGAGGCATTTGAGTTTAAAACACTACCCGATTATCAGCTTGCGGATTGGGCGATTGAATGGGCTGAGGCACAACACAGCAAACATCTTTCTCCAAGAGCCTCGCAGTTGCTGGCCCAGCTTGTTGGCAATAACCTGCAGCTACTGTCCACAGAAATCGATAAAGTGTGCACATTTGTAGACACTCGGGATGATGTAACGATAGACCATGTAAAAAAAATTATCGGTTCGTACCGGGAATATTCGGTCATTGAGCTTAAAGAAGCCATATTTCAGCGAAACCTGGATAAAGCCCTTGGCATTGCGGAACAGATGTTGCTCAAGAGTAATGCAGAAGCGGGTGAAATTATACGATCCGTTGGGTTCTTTTACAGAGTGTTTGCAGATGTTTGGCAAATTCGGCGACTGATGGAGAAGCAGCTTTCTAAAGCGCAGGTTCAGTCTGAACTTGGAATAGGAAACAGTTACCTGTTCAACTTTAAATGGAAAGATGCCTCTGCATTTCAGCTCAGCGAAATGCCACGCATATTTGAAGCTTTACTCGATGCAGACCGCGCCGCTAAAGGCTTCAGCACTCTGGATGTCCCTTCGATCTATCTCCTGCTGATAAAACGTATCATCGGATAGTTTTCCGGTGGTACAGAACAGCAACTTCGAAACAGGGGTACCATCATGGAAACATCCAAAATTGCTCATTTACAGACACTTTCCGACGAAGATGTAATGGAAAAGCTTCAGGAGGGGAATGTTCAGGCCTTTGATATAATCGTGGAACGGTATAAAGACAGGCTCCATAACTTCCTCTACAGGTATACTCATGATCACCAGGACTGTGAAGATCTTGTGCAGGAGACGTTTTTACGTGTATATCGGAGCCGGCAATCTTACGTTCGCATTGCGAAACTCTCTACTTGGATGTACACGATTGCCCTGAATCTTGCCCGGACGATGTACAAGAAGAAACAGCGGATGACCACAATTTCAATGCATGCAGATCCGTCAGATCCGGATGACCGTGAGTTTGAGATTGAAGATACTGTTGTTCTTCAGGACGACAGGCTTCATCAAAAAATGTCTGTTAAACAGCTTGAAAAAGCATTGATGAAATTGAACGACGATTTCCGGGAAGTGATTGTGCTGCGTGATATACAGCAGCTTACCTACGAGGAGATTGCTGAAATCACCGATACGGCGATGGGAACGGTAAAATCGAGAATCAACCGCGCCAGGCAGCAACTGCAGGATCTTATCGGGGAGTATGTACTGCCCCAGGAAATGTAGATCCCGGATATAGAAAAGCGTTGCCTGGTTTGATGAATGTGTGTATCTGCACAGGGTAGTTCTTAAAAATATTCAGGAACTATTCTGTGCAGGTGGTGTATACTTTAGTGTACACACATTTAAACCATCAACGCTTATCTCCATGACATATCAATTAGATGAAAACCTGCTCGATCATTTTGTCAATGACTTCGCAGAAGGGAAGCTAACAAAGGCTGAACTGCAAGCCTTTTCAGAGCTTCAAGAGATGGATCCATCCGTAAAAAAAGCAGCCAGGTCCGGTATGCGGGCACGCCAAAATCTACAAAAATTGCCCTTTACAGGATGCCGGCCCGGGTTCAGCGAGCGCATGTCAAAACGCTTTGCTAATGAATTGGAGCATGAGAGGAAAAGGAGTAAAGATCATGTCTCTTCGTCTGTGACGTAAGCAGGTTAGGTTACAGCTACGTATCCTGTTTTTCAAGAGTCTGCAGCAGATCGATAAGGTCTTCGTGGTCAGAATCAGTTCTCAAGCCTTTTTGCACATAGCGTTTACTTTCGGAATAGGCTTTTGCCCGGAATAGAATCCATGCAATGTTATAATAGGCATCCGTAAATTCAGCATCTTTTGTAAGTGCTTTTTCATAGCATTTGGTCGCCTCGATATGTTGATTCTGCCTTAAGAAAAAATTGCCCAGGTTGAAGTGTGAAATTGCACGATCAGGCTGCAGTTGCGTTAGATAGTGAAATAATTCGTGCGCTTTTTCCGGTTTACCCGCTTGTTCATATTCATCTGCTAAATTATTCAGTGCACCGATGTGTGATGGATTTATCTCAAGCACTTGAAGGTAGGTATCCAATGCTTTTGCTTTCTGACCCATATCGGCATAGGTATTGGCAAGATTAAACATGTAGGAGGCAGAATTCTCTATTTGAACAGCCTTTTCCAGATACTTACGCGATGAGTCCAACTCCCCCAATAAATAAAACCCCACGCCCGCATCATTCAGTAGTTCAGCAGAATCTTCATGTTTTTTGAGTTCGTTTTTAATCTTCGAAAGCTCGTTTCGGATCTGTTTTTCAGTCATCTAAAATTTGTAACCGATTTGAATTTCAGCCAGTAAACTGTTTTCACTACCTGAAGACAGAATAAGTTCTACGGGGCCTAATATGGTAAGTGCTCCGACTGTTATGCTGGCACCGTGCGTGATATTGTCACGATTTAAATTCCAGGTAGGAAGAAAGCGGCCCGCATAATAATCAAAATTTATAAATCTGTGGTATATAGGTTCTATCTGAATACCGGTAGATATCATTTGAATATTCCGGCTTGTCATTTCGTACCTGTTAAGCCCTCCAAACCGCACAAACCCATAGACGGGATCTTGACGGTTTAAGGAGTAAAAAGAGTTCCAGGGCAGTTCATCTCCGGAACTGAACCCTCCAAATAGTAAGCCCCGGATTGTAATTTCATCGGAAACCGGAATAAATGATTCTGCTAAACCACCGGCCGTAAAGTAATTGATTTTGCTAAGGGAGATATCTCCACTATGGGCCACATCTGCCATAATTCGTGCTCCACTATTTGGAAACGATCTGCGCTGTAATTTGTCCCTTGTAAACCTGAAGAATAGGGATTGATGATCTGTTTCGGTAGCAACAATCAGTTCATCATTAATTTTGTTTGTGTGGTTTAAAACATCTCTCCTTACACCAATCCGAAATAAATTGTTGGAGCTCAGGTAGTTTCCGAGCGACAACTCCATTCTCAGGTGATTAAAATTAAAACTTGCGGTTCGGTCACCATCTGTAAATTGATCCACGTTCTCCGATTCGAACAGCAGGGATGACCTGATGCCCAGCCTTGATCCAAGGCCGCCATACCTCAGAAGGTCTGCCATGGCCCTGATTTCATTTCCCAATCGTAGATCCATTCTGAATTCTGAGTTATTGAACAGAAAGTTTCTGAATTGTGAGGCGAGAAGGATCGAGGCTTCGGTTTGCGTTTCATACCGAACACCTACTTTGAAAATGTCGGACGTGTTCTCTTCTACATTGATATGCAGGTTGTAATAATACGATTCGTCAGGCTGAATCCGGTATGTTATCAGGTCAAAAAGCTGTGTACTGTATAGTTGTGATATCTTATCATCAATAAAATCAGGTGTAAGCTGAAATCCTTCCTCAATTTCCAGCTCACTCATAATAAACTCATCGCTTACCAGGTTATTTCCGTTAATAATTACCCGGTTGAAAGGCAGGGCCCCGTAATTACCAATTCCTCTTCTTTCTTTCGGTTCCGAACCTTGTGCCTCAGCAATTTTTCTCAATTCCTCGGTATGAACTGACGCCTCATCATATCCAATTTGTATAAGTTCATCCACGCGATCGAAGTCGATAATCTCAAATGCATTGGTTTTCTCCGGGCGGATATAAAGATCTGATTTTTCAATTTGGGACTCGATTTTCTCATTTATCCTGTAACTGACAACCTGGTTTAATACTTCAGTAAAGGCTTTTAAACTGTCTTTAGGCATCAATGGTGAAGCTACATTTACCGATATGATGTAGTCGCTGCCCATGTTGATAGCTTCGTCAACAGGGAGATTGTTTGAGAGTCCACCATCAATATAGGTTGTGTCATTAACCGTGTGAGGACGCATGAGAGACGGGATCGAAATACTGGCCCGGATAGCATCAGGTAAATATCCTGAACGGAAAACTTTTGCTTTTCCCGTCTCAATTTCTGTCGCAACAGTAGCAAAGGGAATGGGAAAATCACTAAATTTTTTTGTTCCGTGCGCAGGCCATGTGTACCGCGACAGGAACGTATAAATATTCTGACCTTTTATAATTCCAACAGGCAGGTCAAGGCTACGCTCCCGTATGGGAAACGATACAATGGTTCGATCATCAAACAGCCGTTCATAGTTCGATATATATCGTCGACTTGGTTTCTCTGTAAACAGTTCTTCCCAGTTCCTTGACTTGGCCAGTTCTATAAGCTGATCAGATGTGTACCCAATAGAATAGAGGGCGCCTATTACGCTGCCCATACTCGTACCGGTAATATAGTCGATTCGTACTCCGGCTTCCTCCAGCTTCTTCAGAACACCAATATGGGCTATACCTTTGGCTCCACCGCCGCTCAAAACCAGTCCAACCCGCAGACTGTCGTCAGGTGCGGTAGCAGATACGGGATTCGCGGATAGATAGTCCTGCGGGAGAGAGAAGAGTAGAATCGCCAGAATAAATGAAAACGTTCGACAAAAACTCATGCATTGAAAATACCATCAATAGAGTCATAGATGCCAATAAAATATTACACTTTGGTAAAAGCTTTACTGACAGCAGATCGTAACTTTTCTTCTGTTACAGGTTTTTCAAGAAAGGCTTCATAGTCGGTCTGATAGGCCCGGTTTTTGGTTTCAGATTCAGAGTTGCCTGTAACGTAAATAACCTTAATTGAACTTGAGTTTTGACGAATCCGGGTCATCGCCTCAATACCGTCAACATCGTCTCCCAGCCGCACATCCATCATAATTAAATCTATGTTGGGTACGTCCTTAACTGAGCGAACTGCATCTGAACCTTTAGATACAACATCAACAACATGCAGGCCTAAACGAGCAGCGAGGCGTTCCATGATGATTTGTTGAATACCGTCGTCTTCTACTATCAATATTTTTTTACCGATATTATCTAAAACCAAAGCACTTTTTTGTTTGATATCAGAATCTATAACCCGACGTAACATATATAAGATGTTTTCGGAGGCTATTTGTTACAAATTTTTTTGTAAAATTTGTGTATCAGCAATTTTCAGCGCACCGAATACCCCTCTTTTTCGAGAATTGATTTAATTTTATCTGTGTGAGATCCTTGAATTATAATTGTCTTTCCATCAACGTAACCACCTGCGCCACAATTTGATTTTAATTTTTTTTCAAGTTTTTCTATGACTTGCGGATTGTGGGTTATACCCGATACCACGGTTGTTGGATTCCCCGTGCGCGGATTGCGTTGTTCATGTATTTTTACATTCATAGTTGAATTCTTTTTTTTTTGATTTCCGGTAAAGATATATAAAATCATACAGGATACGTACTGCCTTATCTTAAAAACAGTTTAATTTGGTTTAGATTATCATGAAAAAACAGACGTATGTTCTTGAGGCCGATAATAAAGCTGTGTAAAATACCGGTCTGCAGACCACTCAGATCACATCCTGGGTCGTTTATATCAGCAGCTACTTATGCTTTCTCATGGTGGCATCTGCCGCCTGTGTAGTGACTGGACATCCTACACAGAGCTCGAGATCACACCCGATTTGAAGAGTATCCATTGAAACTAAATGGATGATAGTCATCGTTATAGCCACACGAGCGTTAAACATGCCGATAATAATGTTGCGTATGGTACTCGGTGCACTGGTCGGCATAGAACACGTTTCAATTTTCACAAAGCCTGAGTATGATATGATCTGACAAACAAAATTCTTACGTTTGTGATCTCTTTTTCAGATTGGCAAGAAATACTTTTTAGACCGAAAGATTTTTTAGTGACAAACAAAATACAGAATCTTAAGAGTTTAAGAGATAGTGGAAATTCCTTAACTTTAAGAAAAATAAACGATACCGGAGATGCCATTGCAGAAAGTTGAAATGGATATACTTGGCTTGTCGACAAGCCCCAGCAGCGGCGGAGCTTACGCCTTAATCTTGACAGAAAAGCAGGGGGGGCGGCGCCTTCCGATAATAATCGGAACGTTTGAAGCTCAGGCTATAGCCCTTGAACTGGAGAGCATCAAGCCACCGCGCCCAATGACACACGACCTGGTTAAAAATATAATCATGAGTTTCGACTCTAACATTGAATTTGTTTTAATCAACGAGCTCTCCGAGGGTACCTTTTTCGCCAAACTTGTATTCAACAGAGGAGATGAAAGAATAGAGATTGATGCAAGGCCGAGTGATGCCATTGCGGTTGCAATACGCTTTGGATCCTCCATTTACGTGCATAAAAGTGTGCTTGATGAAGCCGGAATTGAATCGGATGAACAAAAAGATGTCGGTTCAACGGCTGAATCAGCGAATGTGAAAGAGAAGAGTGAGTTGAGCGGAATAGAGAAGCTTGAACAAGAACTTCAGACGGCTATCGATACAGAAAATTACGAAAAAGCCGCGAAAATCCGGGATAAGATCAATCGCTTAAAGGGGTGAAGTGAACCTAACATCAACTACGTTTGATCATCTGCCGTTTTCAACACTTTTTAAAGATTTCATTTCAGGCAACGAATCAATTCACCAATTCTTTGAAAACTCCACTCCCGGGTTTCAGGCACTTTTAGAGACTTCGGACCAGCTCGAATTTCATCAGGACAGGTCTCGTATTGTGCAACTGCTTTCCGAGTTCAATACGGGGTTTGATGCACCTGAAATTACACAAAGGCAGGTAGAGCTATTCTCTGATCCCGAAAGCCTTGCTGTGGTTACAGGGCAGCAGGTCACGCTTTTGGGCGGCCCATTATTTACTATATATAAAACAATTACGGCGATCAATACGGCCCGTAAATTGCATAAAATGACAGGACGCCCGGTTATCCCCGTTTTTTGGTTAGCTGACGAAGATCATGATTTGGAAGAGGTTTCTGAACTTGGTTTCATCGGTCAACGGGGAACGTCGAAAATTTCATACCAGCTGAAAAATTTTACTGACGGAACACCCGCCGCCGCAGAGCTGATGCTGGATGAGGAGTATGAACGATTTGTAACCGATGTGTTTAATGAGCTTGATGAAACCAATTTTTCTGAAAAGCTTAGGTTGGAAATCGCTCAATGCTATACAAAAAACAGGACATTTTCAGAAGCTTTTGGCCGTTGGCTGCTCCACCTGTTTTCCAACAGCGGCCTTGTCCTTGCCGGAAGCAATACAAAAAGTATAAAACAATTTTCTGCATCAATATTTAAAACGGCTGTCGAAAAACAGCATCAACTGGAGAGTTCATTAGACAATGCCACCTATAACCTCATGGAGGCAGGATATCATGGCCAGGTTCAGGTTCAACCTTCCAATCTTTTCTATTTTGATACTCAAGATCACCGGCAAAAGATCCAGTTTGATGGCACTGACTGGTCGGCAGCTGGTACTATTTGGTCGACAAGTGAGCTGCTGGCCGATATCGATGAGCGCCCGCATCGGTTTTCACCTAATGTATTTCTGCGGCCTCTTGTTCAGGATCACCTGCTGCCCGTGGCTGCATACGTTGGTGGACCGGGTGAGATAGCCTATTATGCACAGATGAAGGAATTCTACATGGTATTTGGAAAACGTATGCCGTCCATTATTCCAAGGATCAGTGCGACGCTTGTTGAACGCGCGATTGAAAGGATATCCGGGGAGCTTCCATTTCAATGGACAGAATATAGCCGGAGAACCGAAGATCTGGAAACGGCGTACGTTAAGAAAACGGATGATTCAGACCTGGAGCGTCTTTTCAGGGTATGGAGAGGTCATGTAGAGGAGTTGTCGCGATTTAAATCAAAAGAGATCCGGGCGATCGACCCTACGCTTGAAGCCAGTGCCGGAAAGGCAACGGCTATTTATCTGCATGAACTCGATAAATTGAAGGGAAAAGTGTACAGATCTGTTAAAGAACAAAACCTGATACAAATTCAAAGAATCAGACGTATCCAGAATAACTTGTTTCCAAATGGAAGTCTGCAGGAGCGGGAAATAGCGTTTATTTACTACATGAATAGGTATGGAGTGCGGGTTTGGGATAAGCTCCGGGAGCTGCTTGAGGATGAAACACCTTACACGCATAAAAAAATATACTTGTAATGAAACATGGAGGTCCGGCAGATAAACCACGTATCAGAGAACGATTTTTAGAGGTTCGCAAATCACTCTATATACAAGAGGCAGAGAAGCTCAGCAGGCTGATGAAGAAAAAGCTCAAGAAGCTAAACTGTTTTCTGGAAGCCGATACAATCCATACCTATGTGTCTATGGTGCAGCAGCGTGAGGTTTCTACCCGATCACTTATTCAGGATTGCCTTGACCTTGGAAAAAAAGTGGTTGTACCCAAAATCAAAGAGGGTAGCCAAATGACCCATCACCCGATTCAATCACTTTCCGAACTTCAGCAAAATAGCTGGGGAGTATTGGAACCATCTAACGGCGAATCGGCCGATCCGCGAGAATTTTCACTTATTGTTGTTCCTATGGTAGCTGCAGATTTTGAAATGAACAGAATTGGGTATGGAAAAGGCTTTTATGATCGGTTTTTAAAGCAAACAGGTGCGTTTCGTGTTGGTTTATGTTATAATTGTACATTGTCATGGAACAGGCTGCCGGTTGATGCTTTCGACCAGCAAATGGATATCGTTATTACGGAATCAAAAATTATTCAACCCAGCTTGTAACACTCCTGTTTATTGTTCGTACTGATCATGTGGGCATCGCAAATCTGCAGGAGTCGGGACAATTTTTATACATTTTGAATAAACGGTCAAACAGACATGGTAGATCAAGCAACAAAACAGTCCGGGGCATCTTCTTCACTCAATATAACTGAAGATGACTTACAAAAGTCGTTAAAAGACTTTCTTGAAACTGATGATAAGAAAGACGATAGCAGTATTTGGAATATCCGAACCATTTGCGGGCTTGGATTTGTCTTTATAGCACTTGCCTTTGTGGGGCAGTCAATCGGTAGTGAACTTTTGGGATCTGCCGGGGTTCCCTTTTTAAATACCATCATGAAATTAACTCCTTATTTTGCAGGTGCACTCGTGGGGGTAATTTGTCTTGGGTTTTTAAAGCAGTCCTCAAAAAAAGAGAAGAGTACGAAAAGGGAGACACGGCATCGTAATCAAAAAACATACGACAAGCTTGACGAATTTCTCTATACGGATGCCAAATCCTCTTCAAAAGCGCGTAGTAATCAAAAATCGACGGGTAAATCGTCTTTAAACAGCAGACTGCAATCGACCGGCGGGCTGGGTAAATCACGAACAGATAAGAAATTGTTTGGCGTATGTGGCGGACTTGCAAAGTATCTTGGCGTTAATTCTACATTTGTTCGTGTCGGTTTCCTTCTTGCGTTTTTTCTAAGTTCAGGCTCCTTTTTCCTGCTTTACATAGCCATGGCTGTTGTGATGCCTAAAGAGCCGATTGAACGAATGGATGATTTTAACTAAACCGGACCTTTGTGTTTATATCATTTGAAGGAATAGACGGCTGTGGAAAATCGACGCAGATTCACTTGCTTCAAGAGTATTTTAAAACCCGGGGCATTCAATGCCACGTGTTTCGTGAACCAGGCGGAACAACGATTTCAGAACAAGTCCGGAAGATACTGCTTCATGGCGGAGACGAGATGGATCCTGTTACGGAATTATTGCTCTTTTCTGCAGCCCGATCCCAGCTTGTATCTGAAAAGGTGAAGCCGATATTAGACCAGGGCGATGTCGTGATTCTCGACAGGTTTTACGACTCCACTGTCGCCTATCAGGGATACGGCAGGAAGTCAGCCCCGGTAGACGAAATAATTCAACTGAATCAGCTTGCCTCCCATCATACCGTACCGGATCTGACGCTTTATTTGCGGGTGCCGCCTCTTGTTGCAAAAAAAAGAACCGAAGGTGCCGAAAAAGATAGAATGGAAAAGTCGGGAGACGATTTCTTCGAAAACGTTGTGCGCGGCTTCGATGATCTTAGTAAACGTGAAGAGCGCTTTATTGCGATAGATGCTGCCGGGTCGGTTCAGAAGACACATTCTGCTGTACTGAGGGAGATCCAGAAACATTTTTGATAGACAGCTCCGGCTTCAGCCAGTAAAAAAGCGAGGGAAGCACAAACAGATCAGCTATTAGTGCGGCGGTTATCGTACTGCAAACGAGAATCCCCATCATGGCAGTTGAGGTGAAGGCGCTTGTAATTAATGTGCCAAATCCTGCTACAAGGATAAGGCTTGTAATGATAATGGCCCGTCCGGTATTGATTGTTGTAGTGGTAAGGGCTCTGCTCATGGATCCGGACCGTTGGTGTTCAATTCTAAACCGTGCCAGGTAATGGATGCTGTCATCAACCGCTATGCCAAGTGCGATGGTAAATATAACGGCTGTTGACGGCTTGATGTCTACATTTAAAAATCCCATTACGCTTGCAATAACAAGCAGAGGGATAATATTGGGAACCAGTGATATGACGACCATCCGGACATTCTTGAAGAGCATGGTCATGATCAGCGATATTGCCAGTATGGCAATGAGAATACTCCAGGATAAAGAGTAGACGATTTTATCGGTCAGATCTGCACTCAACACCGTGGTCCCGGTCATGGTTACTTCTTCCCTAAAGTTGTTATTCAGATAGTCCCGGATCTCGTCCCTCATTTCATTAATCCGTTTTGATCCTGCATCTTCGGTGAAAGCCGTGACACGCAGTTTACTATAGTCAAAATCAACAAGCCGGGTTAGTTCCTCGGCACCGTTAATCTCCAGCAGAAGCACGTACTGCGAAACAGCTGAATCGGATCCGGGAAGTGCACGGCCGGCAGAATCGTCTGGATCCAACGTGGAATGAACCTCTTTTATAAGTTGATGAAGACCCGCAACGCGTTCTATCTCTGGATAGGACAGCAGATACTCTTCGAAAGTTTCAAGTCGCTGCATTAGCTCAAGGCGTAGTGCCGATTCAGGAGAACCGGTATCAATAATAAATTCGAGTGGAAATTGCGGGGCCAGCTGTTCGGAAAAGAACCGGCTGTCCTGCATAAGTTCCGTCTCTTCTCCCAGGTCATCAAATACTTTTCCATTTACATCCACTTCCCGAATGCCAAAAGTTATAAGCAGTGTTCCTCCGAATGCAGCCAGCAAGATTTTTTTATAGTGGAGCTTGTTGATAGCCGATACCCGCGTAAGCGCGCGGCTTATGAGGGGATAAACGGAACTCGATTTCTCATCGAATACACGTGATTTTTTCGACTTAGCCAGCGCTACGGGCAGGAAAAAGATGGTTACAACATAGGCAAGCAGTACACCAACGGCGGTATAACCGCCAAATTTGGCCATGGGCATCACACTACTGCTCAGCAGAGAGGCGAACCCAATGGCTGTTGTTACACTGGTCAAAAAGGTTGCGCTTCCCAGTGTTTGAAGCATCTCAAGGATCGATTCTTTTTTCTTCATCCCCGATTCCCGGGCATCATCAAATTTTGAAATCATATGAATGGCATCGGCTACGCCAACACACAAAAGTATTGGGGCAATCGTGCTGCTCATGATTTCAAGATAGCCACCGGAAAGATGGATGATGGCTAATGTAAAAAGGAGGGTTGTCCAGACAATAATCATGGGAAAAAGAACTCCCCAAACACTCCGGTATAAATACCATAACAGAAGTATGATTAGAACTGATGACAGGCCGATGTAGATAAAAATTTCCCCGTTCAAGAGGTTCACGTACTGATTTCTAAAATAAGGTATTCCCGATTTATGAAATTCGTAGGTGCCCGAATATTCATCCAGAATGTCATTTACTGAATCAATGATCAGGTTTCTGTTGGGGTAGGTATTCTTCTCTTCATTAATGGTAAGCACAAAAGCAGTTGCAGAACCATCGGAATTAATGAGCAGTCCATTCGCAAAGGGATCATCCGTCACACTACGCTTTAGCTCAGCTAATGCTGAATCCGAATCCGGAATCTGTTCAATGTAGGGTGAGAACCGGAGACGGTCGTTGGAATTCTCAATTTTCTGAGTGTTGGTAAGACTGCGAACGGATTCAATGTATTGAATATCTTCAAAACGGGATGTTAACTCTTTTATGTCTTGTAAAACCGTTGTTGAAAAAATTGAGTCAGATGCGAATCCAATCAAGATTGAATTATCATCACGCCCAAATTCATTCTCGAGCAAATCGTAATCTTCAATTACCGGGTCCGTTTCAGGATAGAAACCTTCAAGATTAAAATCAGTTTTGATATTTGAAGCCGGGTAGATGGCCAATAAAATCAGGACAACCATACCTGCGATGACAGATCCCGGTGCCGCGAGTAATATGTTTCCGAATTGTTTCAAATTAATGTTTTGTAATCGGGTTTAATCCTTAGTGGTTTAATTCCCGGACCCTCTGGGTCGGAAAAGGTAAAAGGCCCTTTCCCCAGTGGAATCCCCATGGGAGAAGGGGGAAGCGAACGGAGTGAGCTGTGGGATGATTTTCTGAGTTTAGAACTATCAATTAACTTGGTTCTGATCCACAATGAATCATCCCCCATTGCCCCCCTTCTCCCATGGGGTTCCCTTGCGGGAGAAGGGGGACACTCAAAAATAAACTCCATATCGACCAAAAAGTTATGCTGTTCTAAGCTGATACCTCGCGGGCTCTGCCCCGGGTAGTTCATTTCAGCTGACCTAACTAATTGGTGCATGTTTACATTCCATTAAAATGGAGAAACGGAGGGGCCGTTTTGGTAGCTTCAGGAAGAAATGGTCTGGTTTAGAAATAGATGGTGGTCTTGGCAAAAATAAAGCTGTTCTCTTTAAACTGTTCAAAGGTGAGATGACCATAGAAAGGGGAAATAGACGGGCCTTCAAAAATATTGGTGCCCAGAGCAACCTGAAATCCATCGCTGATTTCGTACTCGCCCTGGACTTGCGCCCAAAAGTCCTGTCCAAAAAAATTATATCGCCCGGTCATAAAGGTGCTTAAGCGATCGCGTAAAAATGAACGCTGAGCAAAAAGAGAAGCATATGGAAACACTCTCTGCGGTAGTATTCTGTCTTCATAGTTCAGTATAATCTCAACATATCCCTGCAGCCCAACGGTTGCACCTGCCAGGTTGGTCTGCCCCCCGATCATGGTTTGCAGCCAGGGTTTTGTAAGCAAGTAGCCATCGTCTCGGATATCAAACTCCTGTAGCACCTGGAATGCCTCAAGGGGATCATTCAAAGCATCTTCCAGCCGGTTGGTTGACACCGGCAGGAAGGTAAAAAGCCGCTCGTAAACAAACAGGCTTTCACTGGAAAGAATCCAGCTGTCAGATATTTGCCAGGATGCTGCATACCCGGCCATCGGCGAGGTTCTGTAGGTTTCCCGGAGCGTAACTTCCGGGGCAAGGGGTGATCCAAGAATATTGGGCTCTATGGCATATGCCGGCATCGGGTGTGCCCAGTGGTAGGCCATAAAATCGATATCGAAACTCGGAGATGGTCTCCATGCAAATCGGGCCGCCAGCTGAATATCAGACAGTGTTGATTCGTTTTCGGGAGACCTGAATGAGAAGGGGATAATAGAGGGGGGACGCTGAACAGGGAACCACCGAGAATCCTGATCCGGGAGCAGATCCGGCTGCAGCGCAGGGGCTGCAACAAACTGCAGAAAACTGCGGCCGAAGTATCGCCTTAGATTAAATGAGGTCAGGCCGAAGCGTAGATCCGCTACATCCTGTGTTAAAAATTCTCTCAGATCAACAGGTGAAAGTATATCGGTTACAAATGAACCCGTGGCTTTGCCCCAGATAATATTCTGTTTTCCGATTCGCACATCGTAGTTGCTCGCAAACCAGTCCAGGTACGCTTCGCGAATCAGCAGTTCGAAATCCCTCTCTTTTGTGTATCTATCGATGAGATCAACCTCCAGATAAAGCGCTCCAAACGAATAATTATCAGAATATTCGCCTCGGATTCGGTTCCGCCCGGCCACAAGCTCGTAATCATTATAGAGCTGAAACCCCGTATAGTTGCGATAAAAACCTGACAGGCCTTCCTGAGCCAAGCTATTGGTTATAAAGAAGATAAACGAGAAAGAAACTGAGACAAACAGGAGACAAATACGTAGAATAATACACGTAAATAACTTTTCAAAATAATTCTGCACGAAAACGATTGATGCTTAATCAAAATATGGTTAAATTTAATGCATTGTGGATAAGCCGTACCTGCTTTCTACAATCTTCTCAAACATGAACTAAAATTCTCATTTCTGAAGTTCAATCACACTATGGCGCACGAAAGAATCGAAGTAGATTTACCCCTTGCCAAAGCATACGAATTGCTTTGCAATCCAGTACATTATACAAAATTTCTGGACAGAATCGATGAGATTGAAAAAGTCAATTCTCAAACATTCGACTACAAAACCAACATTGGTGGCGAGGAGTTTCAATGGACAACAAATATTATTGATAACTTGCGAAATACCCGTTTTGCATGGATAACAATAAATGGGAATTTAAATCAAACCGGAACCATTCGTTTTACACCGCTGGATAGCGGCAAACGAACCCGGATTGATTTCTCCTTAGATTACCGAACCTTCTTTGGCGAGCCAGGTGAAGAACTTGCAAACTTTATTGAAGGATTAAGCCCGCAGTTAAAAGCGGACCTCGGAAAGTTCAAAGAACTGGCTGAGAACGACACGTTCAAAGATGAAGAACAGACAGAAGAAAAGGAAAGCGAAGTAACAGCTTGACGATTCAATATCGATAAAGGTAAAAAATGCGCATCATTTTCCGGTGCGCATTTTTTTTATGGATACTCTCTGTACTTATGGGGGAAAGGCCGTTTCTTTAATGTTCAGCGGTTTACTTTCCCGATCCACAAGGTCAGGCATGATCAACGTTTCTTTTTGACGGACGAGACGGTGCCGATCCTTAATGCGTTATGGGGGAGTGCAGGTTGAGGTTTTTGGAAAACCGGAACCTCGGCTGGGACGACATACTCCGTTTCGATGTGCCCTGAAACTGGTTCTGAAACATAACGAAGTACTTCTTTCTCCACGCGCAAGAACTCGTGTAGTACATGGTACATTCAGCCCCGAGCCAAAGCAGGGGCCAGCAAGGAACAGAAAAGCACTGGCGCTGGCGGGGGAAAATTGCGATTGCCCTTCGTTTGCTTGCGGAAAGATACGTTAAAGCGGACTCCAAATGGAGTAAAAGCTACAGGTCCTCGTTGATAGCTGCCGGGCTCTACTCCAAGGAACTGCTTTGCACCGGGAACTCCTTCACCTCGATTTATATTTCAATGTGTCTGCAACTGTTTTTGACAGGTAAAAGAAAGAAAGGCTAAACTCCGATGCAACGTTTATGACGACATACTCTTCAGAAACCCGTTCTTTTCACTCTTTTGTTCACTCAATTGATTCTAAGAAACCTCACTATTTTGTTGTAGGGCAATCGGTAATCCATTCTCTTTCACCCGTAATGCACAACATTGCACTCCGTCATCATGGCCTGGATGCAGTGTACTTTGCGATGGATTTAAGAAGCCCGGACATTCCCCGGTTTGCGAGCTGGATTAACAAGGATGCCTTTCTGGGGTGTAATATTACCATACCTTTTAAGAGAGATCTTATTTCCATTCCTGACAAGTTATCGCCAGAAGCTGAAGTGTTAGGTGCCATCAATACAATTGTCAAGGAAAAGTCGGGCTCAGTAATACACGGGTATAACACCGATATCTATGGATTTATTCAGCCCCTGATTGAATTCGACGATGATCTCTCATACGAACGCGCCATTGTTTTTGGTACGGGCGGTGCATCCCTGGCTGTTCAGTATGCACTTACAGATCTGGGCTACGAAGAGATTGTTTTAGTTTCCAGGACACCACATCGGGCACAACCGCTCGTCCATGCTCAACATACAACTGTTGTTGGGTATTCACAGTGGCAGGCATATGCTGATGAAGCTGACTTAATTGTAAATACAACACCGCTTGGGATGAGTCCTAAGCTGGACCAAAGCCCGGTTGAAGAGAAGGATGCGGTGTTCCTTGAAGATACGCTCTGCTATGATCTTATTTATAACCCGGCAAAAACAGTGTTTTTACGAACTGCGGAATTGGCAGGCGCATCTACAATGAACGGGTTGGATATGCTCATTCACCAGGGTAGTCGCTCGTTTGAACTCTGGACAGGCCACAAATTCCCGATCAGTAAAATAAAACAAGAGCTCATAACTCTTTTGGGAGAATAAGAATGTTTCACTCACCAAAAATTTTTGATTCATGTGCCGGAGTTACGTCCGGTATTACATTTTCACACCGGGATGTCATGAATACAGATGGACAAATTAAAGGATTAAACCTGGGAGAGAATACAGACGCACCAAAGGCGGAAATCGATCAAAACTACGCGAGGCTCTTCGAAAAACTAAATACAACAAAAAAAGACGTGGCTCTTGCCGAACAAGTGCACGGAGCTGACGTGGCGGTGGTTGATGAACCCGGGTACTACGGCAACGTTGATGCACTTGTTACAACTCATCAGAAGTTGTTGATAGGGGTGAAGGTGGCCGACTGCGCGGCAATTCTTCTTGCCGATTCCACAAGCTCCGTGATTGCTGCCGTCCATGCCGGGTGGAGAGGCGCAGCAGCCGGTGTTCTGCCTGCAGCTTTAGGCCAGATGAAACATGCAGGGGCTGAACTCTCCACTACAAGAGCCTACATCTCACCCTGTATATCCCTGGGTAAATTTGAAATAGGCGAAGAGGTTGCCGTTCAGTTTCCTTCCAAATTTATCAACAGATCAATAGGAGAGAAGCCCCATCTCGATTTAAAATCATTTTTGAAGCACCAACTACTGGACACAGGGATTTCTGAACCAAGGATTGAGGTAGATCCAAGATGCACTATGCAAGATGATCAGTTTTATTCGTTCAGAAGAGAACGACATCAGGCAGGTAGAATGTTGGCGTTTATTACAAAAGACCATTAATTAATAGCAAACGTGTGCGAGTAAGTTTTTCACCCGGTTATCACGCCCATCTGCCGGAGGGACATATATTCCCGATGGGGAAGTTTGTAGCTCTTCACAGATATTTGCTTGATATGGATATTTTGCGGGAGCAGGCGGTCGTAGAGCCCGGTATGGTTGACTTTGCAAACTTGTGCAGTATTCATACCCCGAGATACGCAACCGCTGTTTGGGATGGAACATTGACAAGGAAAGAGCAACGACGCATGGGGCTGCCCTGGAGCAGGAGCCTGGCTGTGCGCTCCCGGCTGGCCGTACAGGGTACAATCAACGCGGGACTGATGGCTCTTCAGGATGGAATAGCCGGCAACCTGGCGGGGGGAACCCATCATGCCATGCCGGATCTGGGTGAAGGATTTTGCGTGTACAATGATGTGGCCGTGGCTATTAAAGTGCTTAAGCAGGCGATGTGGGTCCGGAACGTGCTTGTCATTGATTGTGATGTACACCAAGGAAACGGCACAGCTGAGATTTTTAAAAATGATGAGAATGTATTTACATTTTCGATCCACGGTGAAAAGAACTATCCTTTTAAAAAACCACCATCGTCCCTTGATGTCGGAATGCCGGATAAAACGGGCGATCTCAGCTATATTCATGCACTATCGGATGCACTTGATGACATATACAGCAGCTTTAAACCTGACCTGATATTTTATCTTGCCGGTATTGACCCGCTTGAAACGGATCATTTTGGTCGGCTGTCACTTACAATGAACGGCCTTATTGAAAGAGAACATCTTGTAATTTCATCGGCTATGGATCAAAATATCCCGATAACACTGCTTCTGTCAGGCGGATATGCTCCAACCGTTGAGAAAACTGCCGAAGCACATGCGATACTATACAAAACAGCTAAAGAGCTTTACAGAAATGGCTACCAATAAAACAGGTACTTTTTAGACGATCAGTCATGGAGAAACAACATTCATCAGCGACCAGAAAAAATATAGCGATTCTCGGATCTACAGGATCCATTGGCACCCAGGCTCTTCAAATCGTGGCCTCGAATGAAGAACGTTTCTCAATTGCTGGGTTGACGGCCAACACGAACTGGCGGTTACTTGCCAAACAGGTGAATCGGTTTAAACCGAACCATGTAGTACTTGTGGATGAAACGTACCGGGCAGAGTTTGAAAACGAACTTTCTTTCCGGCCAGAAACAATAGAGTATGGGAAAAAAAGCTTGTCCTGGATGGCAACAGACGCCGGAACGGACCTTGTTCTGAACTCACTGGTTGGGTTCGCGGGATTTATGTCAACCTATGAAGCACTCATGAATGGAAAGCGAGTGGCGCTGGCTAATAAGGAGTCCCTGGTGGTTGGCGGGGAGCTGCTATCAAACATTCCGGGGTTCAGCGAACATCTCATTCCCGTAGACTCCGAGCACTCGGCAATGTGGCAATGTATTGTTGGAGAGAAAATGGAGTCCGTTGCTAAAATTATTATCACAGCAAGCGGCGGCCCGTTCAGGAGCTATACCCGGGAAGAGATGGCTACAATCAAGGTTGAGGATGCGTTGAACCATCCAAACTGGGAGATGGGAAACAAAATTACTATCGACTCATCGACAATGATGAATAAAGGGCTGGAAATCATTGAGGCACATTGGCTTTTCAATATCGACGTAGAATTAATTGAGCCGGTCATCCACCCGCAAAGTGTGATACACTCCATAGTTGAGTTTACCGACGGCTCCTCAAAAGCCCAGCTTGGTCCTCCCGATATGAAAGTCCCGATACTCTACGCGCTGACCTACCCCGGCCGTATTCCGTTTGATGTACCTCGTTTGAATTACAGAGAACAGATGGAACTAACATTCGAACCCGTAGATGATAAAAAATTTCCGTGCGTTGCAATAGCGCTCGACGTGGTTAAAGAAGGAGGGATTATGCCGGCTGTAATGAATGCAGCAAATGAAGTAGCCGTGGAACGCTTTTTAAACGGAGAAATTCGTTATATTGAGATTCCGAAACTTATCGACAAAACTCTGAACAAATTTCACGCTAAAGAAATCGTTTCTCCTCACACCTTGTTGGATGTGGACATGGAAGCGCGCAAATTTGCGAATAGATTACTGAAGTAACATATGGATTGGATTTTAAGTGTTTCATCAACCATTGCAATTTTTGTTGCTGCGATTTTTATCCTGGTAACAATTCATGAATTAGGTCATTTTTTAGCTGCAAAATATTTCGGGATGCGGGTCGATAAGTTTTCGATTGGATTCCCTCCTAAAATTGTGGGCTTTACCAAAGGCGAGACCGAATATGTGATTGGCGCAACGCCGCTTGGCGGGTATGTAAGTATCGCCGGTATGATTGATGAAACCATGGATGATGATTTCCTGGAAGAGGAACCAAAGGAAGATGAGTTCCGAAGCAAACCGGTCTGGCAGCGGATGATCGTTATAACGGCCGGTGTAATTTTTAATGCTATCCTGGCCGTCATTATCTATGCCGGTATTGCATTTTCTTATGGTGAAGAGGTGATACCGATCGAGTCAGTGGGCGGTATATATGTTCCGGAAGAATCAGTTGCCCATGAGATCGGGTTTCGTACGGGAGATCAAATTATTGGCATAAATGGCCAGCGAGTAGAGTATTTTAACGACATATTTAACCCTTCTGCAATCACCGGGCGGGATTTATCATTTATGGTTGTCAGGAATGGTGAGGTCCAAAACCTAAGCACGCCACCTGACTTTTTAGATCGCATTTCTGAAAATGGATTTCTTAACCAGGTCAATGCTCTTCCAAGCACTATTTCATCCGTCATGGAGGAGAGTCCCGCCGAACGGGCCGGGCTTATGGAGGGAGATCGCATCGTAGCAGTGGATGGAGAGGAGATCGGCTATTGGGTACAGCTTGTGGATAAAATTCAGAACACAGAGAACGAGCTCAACTTATCTGTCGTGAGGGGGGATCAAACAGTAACGGTTTCCGTGGCACCCGATTCCGAAACAGGCATGATTGGCATCGCCCCTCCAAACGCAAGGGAAGTATTCGATGTACAAAATATTGACTATAATTTAATTGAATCGGTAGGACAGGGGTTGCAGAAATCTGAAGATACGTTCTTTGGAATTGTCCAGGGCATTGGAATGATGTTCTCCGGCGACATTTCTGTCAGACAAAACCTGGGAGGTCCCGTTGCAATAGCCAATGTTACCAAGCAGGCAACAGATTCACGAGGAATTCTTGGATTTTGGGAAATAACGGCCTTTCTGAGTATCACGCTGGCCATTATGAACATGCTGCCGATACCCGCCCTCGACGGGGGACATTTTATGTTCCTGCTCTACGAGGGAATCACCCGCCGCGAACCATCGAAAAAGGTGCGAATGGGACTCCAGCAAATCGGGTTTCTCTTTTTAATCGGGCTAATTATCCTGGTCACCTTTAATGACATTTTGAGAACCTTCGGAGGATAGTGAATGATTGCCAGGGACGGATATACAACCATTCTGGTTGTTTTTATTTTTTCAGCTATTATCGGTTTCGGTGCATCGTTTCTGCCTGCCTTTATCGCATACGTCATATATACCTTGTTGGCTATTTTGTGCGGGCTTACGATCTATTTCTTCCGTGATCCGGACCGGGAAACCCCGTCCGATGATGCGCTGATCATTTCACCTGCCGACGGTAAAGTCGTTCTCATTCGTGAAGTAGATGAAAACGAGTATATGAAATGTAAGGCAACCCAGGTATCGATATTTCTATCCCCACTCAACGTTCATGTAAATCGAATACCATTTTCCGGTAAAGTAGAGTACGTACGCTATTCTCCCGGTAAATATCTGATGGCGTGGGAAGATCACGCATCCGAGGAAAACGAGCGCGCGCATTTTGGCGTAAAACACACGTCGGGCACAAAAATAGTATTTAAGCAAATTACAGGTTTTCTTGCACGGAGAATTGTCTATAACATGAAAGAGGGGGATCGTGTGAAGGCCGGGGATCGATTTGGCATTATGAAATTTGGGTCGAGAATGGACCTTTTGCTTCCTGAAAATGTAGAAATTTCGGTAAAAAAAGGAGAGACCACGGTGGCCGGTGAATCAGTTATCGGGAGGATTCAATAGGTATGAAATATCCTATTCAGCGGCTAAAGCTTCGAAGGAAAAGAGAAAGGCGTAAGCGTAAACCGATACCAAGAATTGTCATCCCCAGCTTTTTTACGCTTATGAACCTGTTTTGCGGGTTTCTGTCTATCATTATGGTGGCTGAGGGTAACCTTGTGCTGGGAGCCTGGCTCATTGTGGTTTCCGGTCTATTTGATGCCCTTGACGGATTTATGGCGCGACTTGCAAATGCAACAAGCGAGTTTGGAATTGAACTTGATTCTATTAGTGATGTAGTCTCTTTTGGTGTAGCCCCGGGCTTTTTGCTCTACACATTTACGCTGAATGAACTGGACATTATCGGGATAATTTTGAGCGCTCTTCCGCCGGTTTGTGGTGCAATACGCCTGGCCCGGTTCAACTTAGATACTCGACAAACAACGCTGGACTTTTACAGGGGTCTGCCGATCCCCGTACAGGCTGCAATGGTATCTGCTCTCTACCTGACCTTTAACGGCCGGATGGATTGGTTTGCCGGGTTTGAACACGGGTTCCTCTCTTTTATCATACCCGTTGTTATCGTACTTTCGTTTTTAATGGTGAGTACCATTCCGTTTGATAAGATTCCACGCTTTGATAAAACTTCAGTTAAGAAGTATAAAAACAGGCTTATCCTCTTTTTTATCTACATGCTTATCATTGCAATCTTCCAGGATATCGGCCTCATGATCGTCTTTACTTTCTTTATTTTAAAGGGCCTGGTCATTGGAGCCATCATATTCTGGAAACGTGCTTTTACGGATGATGATGAGCCGCTTGAAATTCCTGTTTAAACTACAGTTACCGTTCGTCACGCTGACGCTTTTTACACCCGTTGATAAACTCCACGATGGCAGCCGCATTCTCTTTGGTGAGAGGAAATACCCGCCCGTGGATTTCATTAAGGTAGATCCAGCCATCCATGTTCTTTTTTTGAAGACGTACGGAGCGGTCAGACCTGTTTAAATCGTTATAAATGGATCGATTGGGCATCACATCCACTTTAATGTGGTCAACATCACGAAGATCTATCGTTTCAGCGTGGATGGTTTGATCACGCACCGAAAATTCGATATCCAGTACCGATTTGTTCGTCTGTTGATGTGAAAAATCCATCGTGATTTGGCCATCTCTGAGTTTAAAGAGGCTCAAAAATCCAATCACAAATAGCGCAAATGCTGCCAGGCGTAAATAACTGCCCGTCAGAATGTCCGAGATAGCAAGATATGCACCAAATAAAAGGAGGGAGGCAACAAGGCTTCCAGCAGCAATGAGTGGCCAAAATCGTGAATATTTTTCAGATATTGTTAATGTTACACTCATGAGAGAATCCGTTTTTCAATTCGTTTTCCACTTTCAAAAAGGATGTACTCTTTAAAAAGATTTGCTGTAAGGCAGGAGTGAACCGGACAGATCCAGACTGATTCAATGGAGTCGGTTCCATACGCTTCTTGTAAACGTGAAAGCCCCTGGACGGTACCATGTTCCTGCGAAAGTGCTGTCAGTGAGGTGCCGTGGATCTTTTCGATATACCCCTGATCATCAATTGTCACGGGCTGGCCAAATGTAATCCCCTCAGCAGCTTCAAGACGATCCTTGGAAAAATGGACTGCTCCTCCATGAATAATACATGTATCGTTCCGGTTTTTTTTCTGTGCAACGGGTGCTTTCACCAGCAGTCCAATATCATTGAAACTACAGCTCCCGATTTGTACCTGCATTAAATCATAAAACACCAGGTTTCCCGGAGAAAGCTCGTCAGCAACGTTCAGATGATCGCTGAGGAGAGAAGATGACGGGGTGTCCCCGGCACATAACGCGACTTCAGGATAGCGATTCTGCAGCTCGTTAAAAGCCTCTGCCGTGCGATCAAATAGAGATTCTACCGCACCCGCACCTTGTACGTTATATGTGCCGCCGTCGTGAATGTAGAATCCGTGAAAATCGACGTGCGCATGTTGTTTGCTTTCGTCTACAATGGATTGAATTTCGGAGAGATCATTTAACGGGATTCCGCTTCTGTTGTAGCCTGCATCGATCTCAATCATCACTGAAATCGGGTAGCGAATGCGTTCGGTAATCAGGCGAACATCTTCTGCATGTTGAATAAACAGGCGGAAACGACATGTTTTGGCGAGAGGTTGCAGCCTCTCTATCTGTTCCGCATAAAACGGAAAGCCGATCGTGATATCATCCCATCCGTCATCCATAAAATAGGAGGCCATCTCCGGTGTGGAAACGGTTATCCCGGTGACCCCCGCATCTCTGAACCACCGTCCGATAGGGATCGATTGATGCGTTTTAAAATGGGGTCTGAAGCGGGCTCCCAGTTCGGCAGCTTTGCTTGCCATTTGATTTATATTGCGCCGGCAATTTTTTTCAATGACAAAGGCTTCAGGACGAGAAATTTTCATCATAATCGTGGCAGACAAGAGATTCGTAATCAGAAGAATTGATTAAAATAGTGAATGCAACCGAGTATAAAAGCTGTTATTTTACATTTTTAATAACAAATGCCCCAAAGGCCATTGAAAAAAATTATCGGACGAGTTGAAAAAATTAGTTTTCCGTCATGGGACATTCAAAATCTTGATGCCAAAGTTGATTCCGGTGCCTATACATCAAGCCTTCATTGCCACCACATTGAAACGGTTTCAGAGAATGATTCTGAATTTGTGCTATTTTCCCTGTTCGATCCTGCACATCCATCATACCGGACCACGAAATATCGATCAGAACTCGCCGATATCCGAAAAGTGAAGAGTTCAAACGGAGAAGTTGAAACCAGATATGTTATCAGGGAAACCGCTATCTTCTGTGGCCGTAAAAGAAATATTGAGCTGACGCTCACCGATCGCAGCAATATGAAATTCGACCTGCTGCTTGGCCGTCGATTTCTGAAAAATTATCTGGTGGATGTTTCTAAAAAATACTTAAACTCATAAGCGTAATTAATTAAACCACAATATATTGCACATAGTTGTACTATCCCGAAACCGTTCACTTTACTCAACTCAGCGACTGGTTGAATCCATAGAAAACAAAGGTCATACAGCTACTGTACTGGACCATTTGAAATGTGATATTGTCATTGAACAAGATGCTCCGTCAATCTATTACAAGGGAGAAAAAATTGTAGATGTTGACGCCGTGATACCTCGTATTGGCGCATCCGTTACGTTTTATGGAGCATCCGTGGTCCGTCAGTTTGAAATGATGGGAATACCCACAGCCGTAGAATCTCAGGCGCTGGTTCGTTCACGCGATAAGCTTCGAAGTCTGCAGGTGATGGCCCGGTCTGATGTGGGCATGCCCAAAACCGTTTTTACAAACTACTCCAAGGAGGTAAAGAAGATCATTGACAGCGTTGGAGGTGCTCCGTTGATTGTGAAGCTTCTTGAGGGCACACAGGGCTATGGCGTTGTTTTAGCTCCCACAATTAAGGCGGCAGAATCTATTATTGAGGCCTTTCACAGCATGAAGGCCCGCGTGATTGTCCAGGAGTTTATTCAGGAAGCAAAAGGGGCCGACATCCGGGCGTTTGTTATTGGAAATAAAGTTGTTGGCGCCATGAAGCGGCAGGGTAAAGAGGGTGAATTCCGGTCGAACCTGCACCAGGGCGGCACGGGACAACTGATTAAATTAAGCAAACGGGAACGCCAGGTTGCCCTCACAGCAGCCAAAGTCATGGGGTTGTCGATTGCCGGTGTGGATTTGCTGCAGTCTGATCGCGGGCCGCTTGTGCTGGAGGTTAACTCCTCGCCGGGACTGGAGGGGATCGAAAAAACAACGAACAAAGATGTGGCTTCCGAAGTGGTTTCGTATGTTGTTGGGCTTGTGGAAAAGAAGCGCGATGCACGAAAGACCAGAAAAAATGTGAAGAGTAATGCCTGACGTAATTCGAATAAACGGCGAAGAGATTGGCCCGGGCGAAGATCGCCAGGTGCATATCAGTATTGCCCGTCTTCCAACCTATACAAATATCGATCTCTCAATACGTGTAATTCGTGCAGAACAAGACGGGCCTGTTATTTTACTATCCGGCGGGCTGCATGGTGATGAAATTAATGGCACTGAAATTGTCAGGCGCCTGATATCCGGTCCCCAGCTTGGCCTGACTTCCGGAACGGTCATCGCTATCCCGCTGATGAATGTGTACGGGTTTATTCAAAATGTACGCGGAGTGCCGGATGGCAAAGATATCAACCGGTCATTTCCGGGAACAAAAAACGGGTCTCTGGCCAATCTCGTTGCGTACACCATCGTGAAAGAGGTCATCCCGATTATTGATACCGGTATCGATTTCCATACGGGGGGCGGCAGCAGGGCCAACTATCCACAAATACGATGCGTGTTTGGCCATGAAAAAGAGCTGGAGCTGGCCCGGGCATTTGCTCCGCCGGTTATTCTGCATTCAGGGCTGATTGATAAATCGTTTCGAAAATCAGCCAATAAGAACGGAAAATCCATACTTGTATATGAAACCGGCGAATCGATGCGGCTGGATGAGGTGGGTATTGAAACTGCGATACGTGGCACGCAGAGATATTTACATTATCTCGGAATGAGAAAAAGCGCGCCGCCGCCGGTTCGTGAAATATTTGTGTACCGTAAGTCGAGCTGGATGAGAGCCAAATATGCGGGGATCTTTCATCCGGGAATTCAGCTGGGCGACAAACTAAAGCAACGACAGGTGGTGGGTACAATTACAGATCCCTACGGAAACGAGAGTTTTAAGGTGATCAGCCGGAAAAATGGCCGGGTCATTGGCCTGAACAATAGTCCGGTTGTGCATAAAGGTGATGCAATCATGCACATTGCTACAGATGAATTACAGACTAAAGGAGAATAACAGATGCAGGAAGATCTAATTTTTTACGCGGTATCACGACGAAAATGGAGCCGAATGAACAGTGGCGGTTATTTTACACCGGAGGATTTTGACCCGGATCGGGGATTCAAATGTGCGCTGCCACATAATCTCCAGGATTATCTGAACGCTGATTACAGCGGCAGAAAAAATCTTTTTTTACTTGTTATTGATGTCTCCAGGTTGTCAACCTCCATAAAAAAATCCAAAAAAGAGGATTACCTTTACTTGTATGATCCGGTAAATTTGGATGCCATTCTGGATAAAATTAAGATTGACAGTAACGAAGAGGGGAAATTTGACCTCTCCGTAAAGAGCTATTCGTAATTATTCTCGTCAATGCAAGATGAATCGTGTTGGCGATTCGTACAGGATATTTGAGTGGTTCTCTCTGTGTACCTTATATTAAATGTCGTATAATATATATTATGTAAAGTAAAAAGCCCAGACTCCGAACCACAAATTGAGTGACTTATTTTTAGTACTCCTCCCTATGGCGTGTTTCCTGCACCCTCATATCTCTCCTGACGACGTCACAGGCTGAAGACTTGTGCATTGATGTGAAATGCTCCAGCTATGATCCACTCATCAAAATCTTCTGCATGGATTTAAAATCCGGTTGATTGCCTGAGTCTTCCAAAACTTCGGCATACAGTATAGTTGCATCCTGATCAACGATGAATGCCGAGCGTTTGGATACGCCTTTCATTCCAAAGAAATCTTGATACAAAACTCCATAGCTTGCAGACACTTCTTTGTTAAAGTCGCTCAACAACGGAAATTGAAGATTGTTTGCTTTTTTAAATTCTGAAAGGGTAAAAAAACTATCAACACTTATGGCTATTACATTGGCATCCATTGAGTTATAAAACTTAAGATTGTCTCGAACAGTGCATAACTCATCTGTGCAAACTCCTGAAAATGCCAATGGAAAGAATAATAGAACGCTCTTCTTTTTCTCCCGGATCAGATCGTTATAAAGTGATACCCTATCCCCTGATGTATTCTGAAGAGTAAAATCGGGTGCTTTATCTCCTTTTTGAATTTGCATATCAATAACGTTTTATGAGCGTTTATTTTGAGTAATTACCGATGGAAATTTAAAACTTGTAAGAATCATTCCAATTGCTATTACGAAATGAGTAATAGATCGTGCATATTCAATATCGAGTATCCAATACAGGATTAGGGAGATGAAAAATATCGCTACAGAAAGCACAAGCAGGATCCCGTTTTCTACTTTTTGAACATAGAGGTAGATAAGTCCTGTATAGACAACGAGGCTGGTAAACTGAATAGCGACTATGATTATGTCGGTCAGCAGTGCGGAATCAATAAAATATGAATAGAACGGCACGATCAATAGCGGAACATAGGAGTAGATGACGGGATATCGGGCGTAATCCGGCTGCATAAACCAAATGGACACCAGAAGAATGACCATCAGCAGGGCCATACAGAATAAAAAGAGTATGTCGGCCGCTCGTTCCACTGACGCCTGCTCCATCCATTCAAATCCGGCCGTGATGGATAATGCGGTAAAAAACAGGTAGGCAAGATACTCTATGTGATCGATATCTTCACTTCTTCGATAGACAACAAGGCAGCAAAACAGGGCTGTTAATATCAACAGCAGTGAACTCCACAAAGCTCAATCTCCTATTTTTTGTCGATCACGGGCCTTTGCATTTGCTTCGCGATTTGCCTGTTTATTGTTTTGATAGATCAGAACAAGGTCGGCAATTTCCTTTAGTTCGGTTCTCTCCTCCCGAATCATTCCATTGGTGAATTCATAGAGGGAAATTGTGTTACCTTGTTCATCCACGACGGCTCTCTCCCAGTCAATGAGAGGGATTTTATCAAAAAGATTTAAGAGCCCTGCCCTGTGCTTTACAATTTTGTTCAGAACTTTTTGAACGTCTTTTTCATCATCCGGGAATTCGAATGTGTCTCGGTAGTGATCAAAATCTTTCAGCTTAAGAGGGCGTGCACTGCTGAAAGCTTTTTCGATCAGAGGGCGATAGTAATGGTGCTGGGCATAGTCGATCAGCGCTAATTTTTGGATAATCGACATTCCGCCAGATGGAACTTCTGTATACGGTACCTGGTCAATGATATATTTAAGAGCCTCAGCTTCGTCTTCAAGATAACGGGCATCATCTTTTAGTGAATCGTACTGTTCTTGAGTAACTTGTTCATCTGTCAGCATGGTGTATTGACCTGTAGATGGTTAAACTGACCAGTTTGATGATGCTTTCGTGCTATCGTTCTTTTTCTGCTGTTCGAGCATATCCACCAAAGAGAGTCCGGTATTCCATTCCTGATCCCGGTCTCGTACGGAATGAATATTATTCTCTTCCTGAAAATCCCAAAATTGTCCAAACTGCCGGTTTTTATACTCTTTTAAAAAATCGAGGCGCTCTTTCAGATCCTCTTTCGGAACCAGCAGCCGCTCTTTATCGTAAACCGCATCTTCCCTTGATTCGAAGACAATATCGTAATCTTTACTCATCACGATCGCTTCTTCGGGGCATACCTCTTCGCAATATCCACAGTAGATACACCGAAGCATGTTAATTTCAAAGAAATCGGGGTATCGTTCTTTAGGATCTTCTTCATCTTCGTTTGCCTGCATACTAATGGCCAGCGGCGGGCATGCCCGCGCGCAGAGCCCGCAAGCCACGCATCGTTCTTTTCCATTATCCTCAACCAGAACCGGCCGACCCCTGAAAATCGATGGCGGATCCCACTTTTCTTCCGGGTAGTTCATCGTAAACGTGGGGGCAAACATCTGTTTGAATGTATACCAAAGGCCTTTAAAAATCTCAGGAAGATACAGATTCTCAAGAAAGCTAAGTTTACGCTCGCGCTGAAAATCTTTATTTATCGCGTTAGAAACCGGTTTATCCAAATCCATCTATGCAGAACCGTCTGTTTTTTTATACAATTAGTCGTGGGTACCTCAAAAATAACCTTTTGATCCGTATCGTTCAATTTAATTCCATTGGGAGAATCTATTTTTGCCTGAAGACCATCGTGATGGGTACTCCGGTAAAATCAAACTCTTTACGCAGCATATGTTCAATAAACCGCCGGTAATTTGGCGGAAGTTCCTGAGGGTTATTCATAAAAAATTTGAATACCGGAGGAGCACTTTTCACCTGTAGTGCATACTGAATTTTCAGCTGCTGTCCCCTTTTCATGGGTAACTGACGCTCTTTGAGCACTTTTTGAACAAAATCGTTCATTTTTGGCGTGCTGATTTTTTTTCGTCGTTCTTGAATCACCATTTCGGCTACGTCTATAACTCGCTCTATGCGCATACCCGTCATCGCAGAAATGGATACAATCGGAATATAGGTTGACGTGCGAATTCGATCATAGATATAGGTCTCAAACTCCTTCAGGACATTTGTGTCTTTATCAGGCACAATATCCCATTTATTGAGAGCGATAACGATGCCTTTGTTGTATTTCTCAGCTTCCCTGATGATTCGTTTATCCTGGGTATCAAACCCCTGCATTGCATCCAGAATCAGAATGACAATATCGGAATCACGAATGGCACGGTCGGTACGGACGTTACTGAAAAATTCAATATTCTCCTTCACTTTGGCTCTTTTTCGCAAACCGGCGGTATCTATCAACGTATAATCCTTGCCACTGTAGTGTAGCTTACTGTTGATGGAGTCGCGCGTGGTGCCGGGGATATCCGTCACGATACAGCGTTCGCTTTTAAGCAAAGCGTTCATTAAGGAACTCTTCCCCACATTTGGGCGTCCAACGAAGGCGATTCTTGGATTCTTTTCAGCGACCGCATCCTCCGGTTTTGCAGGCAATAGCTCAACAACACGATCAAGTAAATCCCCTGTCCCCGTACCACTTATAGCAGATACCGGGAAAACTTCTTCGAGCCCGAGTTCGTAAAATTCAACAGCATTCAGGGCTCGCTCTTCGTTGTCGCTTTTATTTACCACTACAAGAACAGGTTTGTCAACTCTTCTTAACAAGTTGGCGACTGATTTATCGAGTGTATTTATTCCATGTTCCACATCTACGACAAATAGAATTACATCGGACTCTTCAATGGCAATATGAACCTGCTCCCGGATACCTTCCGAAATGACGTTTGCCTCATCGGGCAAATATCCCCCCGTATCTATCACGGTAAAATCATGACCGTTCCAAAAACTTTCGCCGTAGTGGCGATCCCTTGTCACGCCATATTCATCATGGACAATGGCCTGCCTCTCCCCGATAAGACGATTAAAGAGTGTAGACTTTCCTACGTTTGGCCGGCCGACTATTGAAACCGTGGGTAACATCTGATGCGCTAAATTTGTAATTTAAATTCCAGCTCGATTTGCCTGCAATCGTGTTTGATGCCGGCACAAGCTTGTGGATAAAGATAACGATTAAATTACAAGTAAATGCTTGAAACTGTATACAATAATTTCGGATTTGTCGGGTCTCTTGTTATCTCTCTCGGCATCTTTTTCTTCTTTATTTTTTGGATGGCCGGTGTAGCTGGTATCTGCCAGGAGCACGATGACAATAAAGGTACCGTTTTCCTGCTTTTCCTGGCCATTATCATTCCAGTCTATCCGGTCGGCTGGTTGCTGGTACAGATGATTACACAGAGAAATAAACTGAAGGGGCTGTAGCCCGGATTCTGAAATTCATTTTTAACCGTCAAGCAGTTTGGGGCCCTCGTTTTCCTCAAGCGAGGCCGACTCTTCAACAAGCATCCAGGGTTCAAGAATTGTTTCGGGAATATCTTCGATGAACCGGGACGGGTTGGTAAAGTAATCACCATAGGCTCCCTGGTGCATGGCCGGGTAGGTAAGAAAAACCTGCTCTTTGGCCCGCGTTATTGCAACATAGACAAGACGGATTTCTTCTTCCATCTGCTCTGGATCATCAATCGCATACCCTGAGGGGATGATGCCATCCAGGCACTGAATCAGGAAAACGGTGCTCCACTCCAGCCCTTTGGCCGAATGAATGGTGCTCAAAACCAAGGGGGACTCATCAGTTGACGCAGCTTCAGTTTCAATCGCTGTTGCCTCAATGGGATCCAGTGCCACTTCTTCTACAAGCTGCTGAAGTGTGCGATATTTACCGGAGATATCCACAAACGTCTCCAGGTCTTTCATCCGTTTCGGGTGGTCGTCAAACCGCTTTTTACAAAATCTGCTATAGTACTCCACAACGGTCTGGAGCTGTTCAGGTACAGAACCTTCGAACGCGTTCAGATCTGCAAAGAGTTTGCTCAGTGCTTTCAGCTGTTCAAGATAACGGTCGCTTGCGTGTGATGCGCGATGAGGCTGATGCGGATTACTGCTTTTCCGAACCCATTGGAAAAATTCCTCAGCTGTTTTTGGGCCAATTCCGTCGATAAGCATAAGCGCGCGGTTCCAGGAGATGGAATCCTGCGGATTGATAAAAATTCTGAGGTGTGCCAGCACATCTTTCACATGCGCGGCCTCTGTAAATTTTTGTCCGCCATATTTAACATACGGGATATTTTTTCTGTTCAGCTCAACTTCAAGATCGTAGGAGTCGCGCCCGTTCCTGAACAGGACCGCGATATCGCTCAGTTCTTTTCCCTGTTCTCTGAGGTTCAGAATCATTTGCGAGAGGAAACGGCTCTGATCATTCATATTTGCGGATTTAACCAGACCGGGCAGGTCCCCTTGTTCGTTTTTGGTGTATAAATGTTTTTCAAACGTATCATTCGATTGTGACAGCACCTGATTGGCCAGGTCCAGGATCCGCTGCGTTGACCGGTAATTTTCTTCCAGTTTGATGATTTGGGTTCCCGGAAACTGGTCAGGGAATTGGCGCATATTTTCCGGATCTGCCCCGCGAAAGGAGTAGACGCTTTGTGCATCATCCCCAACGGCCATTACATTCTTGTGAACACTGCTGAATAGTTCGGTGAGCTCAGCCTGCAGGGAGTTGGTATCCTGGTATTCATCCACAAGTACGTGCTTATGCTTGAACGCGATCGTTTCGCGCACGCTCTTGTTGTTCTTCATTACGTTGCGAGTGTGAACCAGCAGGTCGTCAAAATCCATGACGTCGTTCATCTCTTTGTAGCGTTGATAGTCGTCTCGCAGCTCTTCAATTGTTTCAGTGTACTGAACAAATTGCTGATAATCCTGCTGGATCAACTCAGGTATGGATATATCTCTGTTTACAGAACTGCTGAATATGGAGTAGAGCGTACTTTTTTTGGGAAATCTTTTTTGAATTTTTGACCGGTCGAGGCGCCCCCGCAATAGTTGAATGGTATCCATGGCATCACCGGAATCAATAATTGTGAATTGTTCCGGGTATCCAATCGCATCGGCGTGACGGTGCAGCAGTTTGCTGCAGTAGTGGTGAAAGGTTCCACCCTCTACCCTGCTGCAGCGTTGATCCAGGATAGCACTGGCCCGTTGAAGCATCTCTCCTGCTGCTCTGCGGGTAAATGTTAACAATAAAATGGAGGATGGATCAACTCCACTCTCAATCAGGCGGGCAAGCCTGTAGATCAGTGTCCGCGTTTTACCAGTTCCCGCCCCTGCAATCACTAATGCCGGGCCTCCGGGATGCATGACAGCTTTAAATTGGGCCGGATTCAGAAGATGTTCGTACTCAATAGTGAAATCTTCGCTTGATACTGTGTCGTCTTTCTGTAGAATAAACTTTTTCATGGTGGAACTTACTAAATGTTATGTATATGTAAAATTCATGTACGAAGAAATCTTGCCCCAATACCCGTGCTCCGTATGGTTTGATTTTGCATTAGGGAAATAATTAACCTATTATTCATGTAGTTTAAAACCATCAAGTATACGATGTACCACATCGCCCCTAACTATTCCTCCTGTTGCATGAATAAATCAATGAATACTTTCCGCACTATTTTCCAATTCATCTTGCCGTTACTTCTTGTAATCACAGCCTTCCTGCCTGAAAGTAAAGCGCAACAAAACAGGCCGGATGTCCAGTTCATCCAGCAGTTTAAGGCCCTGCAGCAGAATCTTCCACGAGAGCGGGTGTACCTGCATACCGACAGGCAATGGTATATGTATGGAGATAGAATTTGGTTTTCTGTCTATCTCACGGCCGGAAGCATGAATGCGCCGTCGCTTTTAAGTCGTGTTGTCTACGTGGAACTCTACTCTCCGGACGGTGATCTGGTGGATCGAATCGCGATAAAAAATGAAGAAGGCCGCGGGCGCGGCAGTTTCCCGATCACTTACGAGGAGCAGGCCGGAAACTACAGGCTTAAAGCCTACACCGCCTGGAGTTTGAACTTTGGTGAAACCTATGGATTTAGCCGGGACATCCCGGTCTATTTGGAAGAGAACATACCAGAGACTGATCCCGAGACCGAGTTTGATGTCGGTTTCTATCCTGAGGGCGGTGATCTTATAGCGGGTATTGAGAGCAGGGTTGGTTTCAAAGCGGTGAACCAATCGGGCCTTGGCAAATCGATCAATGGAGTTGTCTACAACCGGGATGATGATGAGGAGGTGGCGGTCATAGAGTCCGAACATCTCGGAATGGGCGTTTTTACATTAACTCCGGGCGAAGGTGAGCGCTACTATGCTGAAATAGATGGCAAGAGGTTTAACTTACCCCCTGTCAGGGCTGAAGGAGTTGTGCTCCAGGTCTCAGAAAATGAGCATGATCAATATTTTCTACGTGTGCGTAGCTCGGGAGCCGTTACAAATAGCTCCCTCCTGGTTTTTGGCCATGTACGAGGTGAAATCTACCTTGCCACTTCTGTCGACATATTTGATGGATCGGGATTTACCGTAGCCCCAAAAAACATGTTTCCAACGGGCCCTGTTCATTTCACGGTCCTCGGAAATGGTGGAGCCCCTCTGTCTGAGCGACTTGCATTCAATATCAATCCAACAGATACCATCGCCTCAACCCTTTCGGCAGATCAAGATTCCTATCAACAAAGAGAGGAGGTAAACCTAACACTTACTGTTAAGGATGCGGAAGGCGAAACGGCAAACGGCACGGCCAGCGTTACCGTGTTTGATGATCGTCTGCATGAGTACCAGTCTGAGGCATCAAATATTGAAACCAAGCTGCTGCTTGAATCTGATGTGGCGGGACATATTGAAAATCCGGGCTACTACTTTAGCAGAGATGAAGAGCGTAAACGCGCGGCTGACCTGCTGATGCTGACCCAGGGCTGGCGCGCTTTTGATATGGATAATGTACGGCCGGTTGAGGAGATTGAACTGGCTTCTCTTCCTGAAGAGGGTATTACCGTTGAAGGGCAGATTCAGGGCGGATGGAGTGGACGAGGGCTTCCCGGTGCCACCGTTGTCTTTTCTCTTGGCAGCGACCATGAGGAGATGCAAATCATTGAAACGGATGATGAGGGCCATTTTTTCATTCCGGATCTTGACGTTACCGGGTCTAAGCCTATGAGTATACGGGCAAATAATAGTGATGGAGGTGACAATGTAATCATTCGCTTATCGGAACCGTATTCTCACCTTCCCATTGACACGACCCATATATCACAGGTCGATTTCAGTCCGCTTGCTATTGGAGACACCACAGGTGATGATTCTGCCGATGACCTTACAGCGCGTGCTGAATCCACTCAAGCCCAAGTGGAAGACTTTGCAGATGTTCAGATGCGGGGTGAACTCGATGAAGTTGTGGTATCAGCCGAAAAAGAAACAGTTGATGAGTCTGAAAGAGATTTACGAGCCAGGGAGGCCGGCAGCCAGCGCATCGATCTTGATGAACGACCGGCGTTACGGAACCTCCAGGTTGAAAATATTGTAAACCAGATACCGGGAGTTTCAGCAAACCCGGCCGTTGGCGTCTTAATACGGACCGGTGGGACTTCTTTTTCGGGAAGACCATCTCCTCTTATTCTTCTGGACGGTATCCAAACAAGCTGGGATGTGGTTAAAAATTTACCTCCGAATGACATAAAAACAATCAATGTATTCAGAAGAGCAACGGAATTGGCTGCTTATGGTACGAGAGGTGCCGGAGGTGTCTTATCTGTGCGCACGAGAACCGGAAGTAGTGTATCCGGTAGTGAAGAACCGAAACGGGGGTTTAAAAATGCTTTTGTTGAGGGATATCAGACCCCTACGCGTTTCTATTCACCAAGGTATGGGTTGAATGTCCCAAAAGACCTGGAGCAGAAAGACACCAGGATAACGATGCATTGGGAACCAGAGATTTCGATGGATGATGGTGAGGCTACAATTCAATTCTGGACGAATGATATACCATCAAGATACCGAGTAGTTGTAGAAGGAATAACAGACTTCGGAATTCCTTTCAGCGAAACCCTGGTATATGATGTGAATTAGCTTTCTTCAGGGATAAACTTCATCGCTTTTGAGTTCATACAGTATCTCAAGCCGGTAGGATCAGGGCCGTCATTAAATACATGCCCGATATGGGAATCGCACCGGGCACATACAATTTCTGTCCGGGTCATCCATAAGCTGTTATCTTCTTTTTCATCAACTGCACCGTCTCTTATCGGCTTCCAATAGCTTGGCCAGCCGGTTCGGCTGTTGTATTTATGATCAGAGTGAAAAAGCGGGTTGCCGCAACCCCGGCAAAGGTATAAGCCATCTTCGTAAAATCCGTCATATTCATTTGTATAAGGAATTTCCGTGCCCTTATTTCGTAAAATTCTATATTCACCGGATGAAAGTATATTTATCCACTCCTCGTCCGATCGTTCTACTCTTTTAGAATTGTTGGTGTCTTCAAGAGCTTCCTGGTAGGTGATCGATTCTAAGAATTGCTTGTGTTCTTCTTGGGTCATAATTGGGCTTTGGCTGTTCGAAATACCTGCTGAAAGGATGAATCCTATATAAATCAGGGTTGTGATTAACGTGTATTTATGAAAATGAGTCTTCATACTGTACGTTTGTAAGATTTACGTTTCTTCTGTAATGCTTTCAGCCTCTGTTTTAGTTCCACAGATGCTGCTGCGTACCCGCCATCGGTTCCATCAATAAAGTGTATGTGATTTCCCTGGTAGCTTTTAACAAAACAAGTTGTCATGCTGGCGGGTGATGAGTGTGTACCAAATACAACGGTCCCATCCCGGTATTGGTCTGCAAGGTATGATCTTAATTTTTGTCGCTGTACTGTTGTTCCGGAAACAACCAGTTTTAACCCATCATTAAACTTTCTGAAGTCAGCATTCTTCACAAAATCGGTTTTATACTCTCCCCACCTGGTTTGTTCTGTTTCAATGCTGTTTTTCATAAGAAACCAGCCGGCGATCTGCATGCATACGAGTTTCAAAAAGTATCGTATCTTTTTAATAAACGTAGCGGGATGGCTCCGGATCGATAGTTCGGTGCGTAGGTTAAGGGGTGACGCTGTCAACCGCATCTTATCTTTCCTGATTGGCGCGTACTGTTGGGGAGTTCCATAAATCTGATCGATTTGCCTGAGACATGCCTTATAGAGTCTGCTTCGCTCTTGTTGACTATCTGCAACAGACTTGATGATGATAGATACTATTTCGTCCTTATCGGAAGGAACTTCATTCCACCGGCACTCAAGTCCCTCAAAACTTCCAGGGACGGTCTCGAATTGATCGATAGGGTTTGATGGATCTTTAATCATCTCTTCAGCCAGGTCTACCCCGCTGCCCCAAAATATTGGCTGCGTAACATGTTCAGATAGTTTAAACCTGCAGACGCTTATATCTCCACCTGCCGTTCTGAGCTCTTTCATCCTGTAGCAGCCGACGGCAAGTTCAAGTCCGAAAGAAGATTTAACAGCCTCTCTGCAAAATTTTAGAAGCCCCATAATGCGTTTTTTGCCCACATCAGGTAACGCTAATGTGATTCCATCCCCTCCAAAGACATACGGTATATCTAACGATGGAAATGCGTTGCAGATGGCCGCAATTGCGGTTGCACCAGCCATATTTACCGATTTATAATCCCCCTTGTCTATTGCAATAGTAGAGCCCCGGATATCCGTTGCAACAACCAGCCAGTCATCGGGAAGCGGAGAATAGCGATCGATCTGCACGATTTCCGAGAAGTTTTCAATCACCGGCAGCCGGCTGTAAAAGGTTAGATTCTGGTTGTCCATACGTAGAGTATTAGGTTCTGAAGCGGGCTATTGTGGGGATTTTCAATAGTGAATACGGTTCTGTTGATCATCAGTGGTATCATGCCAATGGGTGTCATTCCCCGAGGTGGTTCATTACGGCCACACCGGCTGTTCTGCCGTGTGCATCTGTACTATGGCTGTTATCGGGAGAATCATCTCAAACAAAAGCCAGGGACGGCATACTTGATTGACCGGGTGAGGCAGTACACAATAGCTGCACACCTTTTGAGCGAATATTCTGTCTCATTTCTAAGTATACAATGAACGGTGAAGAATGTAGTTATCTGATGGGCGCATTCAGCTGAAAGATGGCCGGGGTCATCATCTGCAGGACAGGCATTGAATTGGAAAACCAGAATTGATTGCCCTGATCTTCAGAATTTCTCTTATCTTTTCGAGCGATTGATTGGTGGAACTCTCCGATCAATCCAGTTAGAGAGCTCTAAAATCTGCATACTGCGAGATCCACATTAGAAATATTTTGATGACAACTAAAACTCTCCTCCTGCTATTTTGTATTTCTATCACCGCATGGGGATCTGGCGACCCGGCCGTTGCTCAAGCCAGGCAGACAACTGTAGATTTTTCCGGAATTATTAGCAGCTCAGGCACAACTCCGTTCTGGATTGATTCAAACCGTTTTGGAATTTACTCCCGCAGCGGATCTCAGCTAATGACAAGGATTCAGACTCACGGCACGGCCCCGGTTTTTAAAAGTGAACATTTCCGTCTTCAATACGGGGCGGATCTGGTTGCACGGCCTGCCGGGGAGCAGACGCTCTCATTGAACCAGGCATATCTTAAAATAGAAGCGTATGCATTTGAAATAGTGGGCGGGCGATTTCACACACGCTCCCCCATTCATGATGAGAGGCTCAGCATGGGCTCTTTGGGTGTGAGCGGCAACGCCACGCCGGTGCCGCAGGTACGTGCTGGACTCGCCGACTGGACCGGCGTTCCATTTACCAACTCATTTGTTAAGATACGGGCTCATCTATCTCACGGATGGGTAGGAGGCCGTCGCTACACCGATGATGTTCTTTACCATGAAAAGGTAGGACACCTCCGTTTTGGCGGCGATTTACCCATCAATCTGTACGGAGGTATTGCGCACTATGCCTTTTGGGGAGGCAACGACAACCCGGATCTCGGCGACCTCCCGGCCGGCGTTGAAGACTTTGGTCGAGTCTTTTTTGCACTTGGCGGGGACGAACGTGCCCCCGAACCGGAAGCAAACTTTATGCTTGGTGATCATCTTGGTGCCTGGAATTTTGGCATGCTGTACAATACCGATCTCGTGAAGGTCAATGTGTACCGGCAGCACCCGCTTGAAACGAAAGATAATTTAAAGCTTAAAAGTCTTCAGGACGCTTTAAATGGAATCTCGTTCCGGTTTGATGATGCCCTCGGTTGGCCGGTGAAAGGCGTTGTTTATGAATATTTATACACAAAATGGCAGGATGGTCCCCGGACGGAGAATATTCTTGATGACGGCACACGCTGTAGTCAGGTTCCCGAACGGTGCAGAGATCTGTTCCAGGGAAATGAAAACTACTACAACCACTTTATTTACAGAACCGGCTGGGCCCATTACGGGCGCACCATCGGGAATCCCCTCTTCAGGCGCTCCAGCACGCCACTTGACCGGCTTGATGACGGTATAGATAACAATCGCATAATCGCTCATCACATAGGAGTAGAAGCCGGCATACAAGGTGCATCAGTCGTGGGTAAATTTACGGTAAGCAGAAACTTTGGAACGCGCGATGATCCATTCCCGGAACCTGTCGATCAAATTTCAATCGGGATAAATGGAGAGGTTCCCGTACGCATTGGAGACCGTGCGATTACGATACTTGCGGATGCCGCCTGGGACAACGGCAGCCTGTTCGGAGATCAAGTGGGCCTGCTGCTCGGTCTGCGCTGGACGTCACCGTAAATAGTGACCCGGAATACAGGTTTTACCCGATACCCCCAATTTGAACTCTTTCAATTGATTAAGTATACCTCTTTTCGTTTGCTAAACAGCGATTAAATGTTATACTTACGGGTACTATTTAAAATCTAAATCTTACAATATAATTTATGAATTCAGACCGCTTTGTCATCTCCAGACTCAGTTTTATGATGTTCCTCCAGTTTTTTATCTGGGGTGGATTTTTTGTCGTCATGGGCTCCTATCTTCTTGAAGTTTTCCAGGGAGAAGAAGGGTTAAACACAATCATAGGCCAGGCCTATGCAACGCACAACTGGGCCGGTCTGCTGGCACCCGTTTTAGTGGGACTCCTGGCCGACAGATACTTTAATGCCGAGCGTGTAAATGCAGTCTGTCACATTATAGGAGCCGGACTTTTGTGGTACGCAGCTGGAGTAACGGAACCGGGCCTGTTTATCTGGGTGATGCTTGCCTATTTCATGCTTTATATGCCTACACTTGCGCTGGTGAATGCAATCTCTTTTGCAAATATTGGCGATGCTGACAAGGAATTTCCAAAAATACGGGTATGGGGCACGATTGGGTGGATTTTGTCGGGCTTTATTGTAGCGCAAACGATCCTCGGATGGATCGAAGTTCCGGTTCTTTCTGCCATCACCGGAATTGAAACGGATATTCAGAGAACAAGTATTCCGCTCTACATGAGCGCCGTCATTTCCCTTCTGTACGGCATATACAGTTTTACTCTGCCGGCTACTCCTCCATCAGAGAAAGGGAAAAAATTTAGTTTTAAAGAAGCTTTTGGCCTTGATGCGCTCAAGCTGCTGACAAATAAAAATTTTGCTGTATTCTGCTTCAGTAGTTTTGCGATCAGTATTCCGCTGGCCTTTTATTATGCAAGAACCAACGATTTTATAGAACTGGTTGCGTTCGGCGATCAGTCAGCCTCTTTTATGGCAATTGGTCAAATGAGTGAAGTTCTGTTTATGGTTCTTATTCCGTTCTTTCTGGTCCGGTTCGGTGTGAAATGGATGTTGTTAATTGGTATGCTGGCCTGGACAGCCCGGTACTTTCTGTTTGGCCTCTACCCGGATTCCGTCTCCCTGCTGATTGTTGGTATCGCACTTCACGGCGTCTGCTACGATTTCTTTTTTGTCACCGGTCAGCTATACGTGGATAAAAAAGCTCCAAAAAATTTGCGTGCCAGTGCCCAGGGCTTTTTCAACCTGCTGACGTATGGTGCCGGAATGCTCATTGGAAACTACCTGCTGGGCTGGTGGGGCGATACAATCAACCTTGAAGGCACTGAACAAGGATGGCTCGAGGGGGCAGCACAATTCTGGATTATGCCCGCCCTGCTTGCCCTGGGTGTTGCGGTAATTTTCTTCCTCTTCTTCTGGGATGATGAAGTTGAAGCGGAAAATTTGGCAGCAGAGGGAGTCTCTCCACTTTCTGATTCAGGCTCCAATGAGCTTCAAACAGGTACGGTGTCGTAACTTGATGGCAACAACATCGAAAAGAGGCTGCGTTTATTAAGAACGCAGCCTTTTTTGTGTCGATAGTTGGAGATGTCAACCCAGCATGCGTGGAATCAATGACCTGGTTGTTTCCCTTGATCGTAAAAATCAGCCGGATCCCAAAAGTGATTGTCAATATCCACACGGTACTCTTCAATAAACTCTACTCCCTCCTGCCGTAGTCGCTCCCGCATGGTATCGTCCGGAAAATAGGCCCGCCCGGTAAGCTGCCCCAACCGGTTGACGACCCTGTGAGCCGGAATGTTCCGGCCGCTTTTGATGGAGTTGTTCAGTGCATATCCCACCATGCGCGCTCCGGATGTTACGCCAATAACGGCCGCAATGGCCCCGTAGGTTGTGACACGGCCGGAGGGAATTTGTTCGGTGACCTGGTATACTTTTTCGTAGAAATCTTCCCGGTCTGTCATTCCCTTTTCGAATTGAGAAGTTTTTTGATTTCATCAGATGTCTGTTGGCTAATACTTCCCGCAGAGTCTGCAATTGCAAGAGCCTGCAGGCCAAGAGAACAGTAGATCGATGCTAGCCCCGGATCATCATCTAATAACTGAAGGTGCTCTCGTAACGTGGAAAGGTCACCTCGCATCACAGGCCCACTCAGAGCCTGCTCCGCCCCATGATTTAACACATTATCAACCGTCTGACGAATGAGTGGTTCAAGCATCTCCAATGAATTTTCAACACTGTTTTTGCGGGAAATTTCCTCTACAGAGTGTAGCAGGGAGACCAGGTAATTTGAGGCAAAAACAGCCGCAAGATGCATCGCCATTTTCTGTGTGATGTCAAGCTTTTTGATTTGGGAACCGGCTTCTTCGACAAATTTTTTCAGAGTGGGAATGACTCTCTCATTTCCTTCATACGTAAACCATATTCTGGAAAGTCTCGGCGCCTGATCGCCGGGCGTAAACGTCTGCAACGGGTGTAACGCGCCTGTTGATGCACCTTTTCGGGATAGTTCTTCGAGCAGAGCGCTGCCGTGACTACCGGAAAAATGGACCACCGAACGCGCTCCCCAATCCAGCGGCAAGTCCGCAAGTTCTTTAGCTACTGCTTCAATGATATCGTCAGGACAGGTGATAAAAACAACAGAACCAAGCTCCTCCTCACGTGTTGGCACCGGGGATGAGGGGGGAATTTTTTTGCCGTTTTTTTCCAGGTAACATGCCTCAAACGAACTCCCCCAGACAGAAGTGAGTTGGAAATTTTCTGAGGATTGCCGTACCAGGTCAATCAGGGTACCACCTAAAGCTCCGGGACCAATGACCGAAATGGTGTGAACGTCTGATATCATCCAAAAATCGGTTGGTGTATTACGTCAGCATATCCGGATACCGGGCTGCCGGGATCGTTTTGACCCATAAATTGCAGTTTTAGTTTCCACTTTGCCGCTATGAAAAGACCGGTGAAAAAGGCTCCCTTCCCTGTCATGTTCACGTCCTCTGAATTCATACTGTTCAACAAGCCGGACATATTATCCTGATCGTATTGACTCAAAATCTTATCAAACTTCTCATTACTCAGATGACAGATATCGCAACAAAAGACAAGGAGAGCATTACGTGAGGCCAGAATTTCTTCAAGGGCGGCTGCAAGCTCTTTAACAATTGCAGATGATTCGTCTGTAATTTGCAAACTGAGGACGCTAAAATCTGATAGAACCGTCTGAAGAAACGGAAGCTGGTTAAAAAGACTTAAATTTTTCGAAAAGGCTTCATCATCAATAAAAAAATCGTCGTCTTCATCACACAGCTCGTTGCGCAATGTATCATTAACGGGAACGTCGCCAAAAAGTGTAGAGAAGCTATTATGCGACGGCATCGGCAGCCTTTTCTCGTGTGTTCCGGGATGGGTTTCGGCGATAACTATGGTGTCGAAACGTTCACCCAAAAGTGCCGAATATGAATAAGCAAACTGATCAACGGTGTAGTGATTGAGTGATGTGGGGGCAAAAAGGATCCGTGTGGGATGAGATGAGGTTGGGTTTTTTTCTGACGCACGCTTAACCCTGTTCCCGATTTCGTCCTGTGTGAATAGGCACATATAATTTTTCTAAATAAGGTTCCGATGATTTTGATGAAATATAGCAGATCGAAATCCACTGTTCACGTTTCTGAAAGCTACAAATATTTCCTTTGATTCCATTGAAAAATTCAACGGCAAAAAGAGATTCTGAAACCGCTTCCAGCAAGACACCATTCATGGGTTTTCGTAAACCGGTGCCTATCGCTTTAAGTGCCGCTTCTTTGAGCGTCCATAGTTGAATTATCGGGTATTCCTCATATAACTTGAGCGCCTCGTCCGGATGTTTCATCCTTTTTTGAAGTTGCGGTGATACGGTTCTGTTCACAGATTCAACATCTACTCCAACCACCCATTCCGGGGAGCTTGCCGCGACAATAGCTTCAGACGTATGTGAGAAACTCACGGAAAGAATCCGGCCGTCGCATAGAGCAGACGGTTTTTCATTCTTTTTTGCGGTAAATCGGCTGACCCTGTAGTTGCAGATCGTTTCTGTGATATATTGAAGCAGTTTGCGCCCCGATTTCGATTCCGAACGTTCAACGCTACCGGTGGAGTTTGAATCATCAACACCGGTCATTACGGCAATTACAGAACCTGGCAAGCAGGAATGATGAATGGTTTCGGGTGGTTGAGGGTCCAAAATAATTACAGCGGTTTATGGAAGTTCTATAGAATGTTAAAATAGCAAGGTTACCGGTAACCAAAAACAATACTTTGTTGACGGTTGATGTAAGCAGCCAGAGATCTGTGTGTCAAAACCCGGGGCAATATGTCGGTTTTCTAACGGTGGCTGTCCTACCGTTTAAAGATGCATAATAAGAAATGTCATTTGCAGAGCTTTTTCTTATTTTCGGTCCTTTACTTTATTCCAAAATTTCCACTTAAAAACTATATGTCTCAGACAGAATCTTCGATCAGTGAACAACAGGCCATCCGGCGAGAAAAACTGGACCAGCTGCGAGAGCTTGACGTTAACCCATATCCGTATGAATATGACGTAACCCATCACTCCCGTGAAATTCTGGAGAATGAAGAAACTTATCTCACCGAGACTCCCGATCAACCTGAAGACGCCCCGCGGGTATCGGTTGCCGGGCGGGTCATGACCCGACGCATCATGGGAAAAGCCTCGTTTTTTACGCTACAGGATTCGGCCGGGACCATCCAGATCTATATTCGCCGGGATGATGTAGGTGTCAAAGAGTATAATAAAGTATTCAAGAAGATGGTCGATATAGGCGATTTTGTGGGAATCAAGGGCTTTGTCTTTAAAACGGGCACCGGTGAGACCACCATTCGTGCCGAACATTTTGAGTTTTTGGGTAAAACAATTCGCCCCATTCCAACGCCGAAAGAGGTTAAAACTGAAGATGGTGAGACCGTCACCTACGATGCCTTTACTGACAAAGAGCAGCGCTACCGGCAGCGATATGTGGATATGGTGGTAAACCCTGAGGTTCGGGACACGTTCCGTAAACGTACACAAATGGTTCAGACCATGAGGACCTTCATGAATCAGAAGGGCTATCTTGAAGTTGAGACTCCCATCCTGCAGCCTGTTTACGGAGGGGCCGCAGCCGAGCCATTTGTCACTCACCACAATGCGCTTGATATGGACCTGTACCTGCGAATTGCAAATGAGCTCTACCTGAAGCGATTGATTGTGGGTGGTTTTGACGGCGTGTATGAATTTTCAAAAGATTTCCGGAATGAAGGACTCTCCCGGTTTCACAACCCGGAGTTTACACAGGTTGAGCTCTACGTTGCCTACAAAGAGTACAACTGGATGATGGATTTTATGGAGGAGATGATCGAAAAAGTTGCCCTTGAACTCCACGGGTCAACGAAAATTGAAGTGGGCGACCACCTGATTGACTTTAAACGTCCGTGGCCACGGATCCCGATGTATGAAGCGATAGAAAATGAGACAGGGTACGATCTGTCAGGAAAATCAGTGGATCAACTACGGGCGATTGCCAGCGAGCTGCATATCGACACGGATGAATCGATGGGGAAAGGCAAACTTATCGATGAAATATTTGGCGAAACCGTCGAACCAACGCTGATACAGCCCACCTTTATAACAGACTATCCAATAGAAATGAGCCCGCTCGCCAAAAAGCATCGTACGAAAGAGGGACTTGTGGAGCGGTTCGAAGCCATTTGCAATGGAAAAGAGATTGCGAATGCCTTCACAGAGCTAAACGATCCGGTTGATCAGCGTGGACGGTTTGAAGAGCAGGCCAGACTTCGTGCCGGCGGTGATGAAGAGGCGATGAATGTGGACGAAGACTTTCTCCGTGCCATAGAGTACGGAATGCCGCCGACCGCCGGCATCGGGATCGGGATCGACCGCCTGGCAATGATCATGACCAATTCTGATTCGATACGCGACGTTCTGTTTTTCCCCCAAATGCGTCCCGAGGCATCAGATGAGTCGTAACAGATCATATCAAGGTGCGTGCCGATGGATGCTGAAGCCCACGCGAATGACATGAATCTTGATTTAATTCCTTCACCCACACGGATTGCCCCCGCACCCTAAATCTCACGACATGAACGTTACCTGGTATATTGCGCGCCGTTATTTTAAAGGGGGACACCGGGAGTCAGGCTTTCTCTCGTTTATCAAAATTATGGCCATTGCTGGTGTTGCTGTAGGCTCCGCGGGGCTCCTTATTTCCCTGTCAATTGTTCACGGGTTTAAATCCACAATCAATGAGAAAATTTTAGGTTTTGCACCGCACATCACCATTCAGCCGTTTGTGGGCGAGCCGCTGCAGAGAGCCGATACGCTTCAACCCTATCTCGAGACGTTTGAAGGGGTAAGCAGGGTGGAACCGGCCATCATCGGTAATGTGATGATACAGGCCGCATCCGGTATTAGCGGAACAGTCATAAAAGGGGTGAATCCCGGAGGTGATTTGACACAGCTGGGCAGCTATATCGTCGAAGGTGAATATACTCTGGCCCCTACCAACAGCGGCCTGCCCGGAATACTTTTGGGTCAGTCACTCGCCGGAGAAATTGGAGCGTCCATCGGCAGCCGTGTCACGGTGTTTGCACTCGACGGGCTGCCCTCCCCTCTTAATACACCGGAAATACGGCAATATACGCTCACCGGGATGTACAGTACCGGAATTGATCGCTTTGATGATAGTTTTGCCATTGCGGATATCTCCACCGTTCGAACTCTTTTTGGACTCGGTGTTCGTCAGTCATCTGTTATGGAAATTAATGTTTCAAATACAGAGAATATCCGGCCGGTCTATGGATCGATCAGGGATGGAACTCAATTTCCGCTCGTCACGGAAAACGTCTATCAGCGCTACCGGAATATTTTTGCCTGGATTGATCTTCAGGAAGAGACAATCCCCCTCGTTATCGGAGTGATGGTAATTGTAGCTGCTTTTAACCTGATTGGAACCGTGCTGATGATGGTTCTTGAGCGGGTGCGCGACGTCGGGATTTTAAAGACAATGGGAGCCAAAAGCGCCGCCATCCGGAAAATCTTCCTTCTGGAGGGAATATTTGTGGCCGTATCGGGCTTGGTGATAGGTATCGGGATATCCTTACTCTTCTATTTTCTGCAGACCACCTACGAAATTATTCCGCTCTCCGAGGAAAATTACTATATGAGCACGGCACCGGTAGAGCCCCACATGCTTGACTTCTTTATTGTGGGAGCGGTCACAATCATATTGTGTGTGCTGGCTTCGTGGCTGCCGGCCCGGATAGCGGCCAAAACCGACCCGGTGCAGGTGCTATCATTTGGCCGATAAAAGACGAAACTCACCCAACGCAAAGAGTTCAATCCGTCTATATCATAGAGGAGAGTCACTCCTGCATTGATCTGGCCGATTCACGGTTTATTTTTCTCCTCAATCCAGCGGGTCATAAACCGCGTGCTCGCCATGGTATGGTGCATCAGCATAGCCCCGGTAAAATTATTGTGCCTGTGGGTGGACAACTTTTTGCGGATCTCTTCAATTCGGTTTGTTAATGTATCCCGGAAATCATGCGAGCGAAATCGTCTGTTGATAATGTCGATGCCGCGTTGCTGAGCTACGGACCACTCTGCAGGGCTGGTCATAAGCCGGACGGCCTCTGCAGCAAATTTTTCCGGATGATCGGTAATCTCTCCCGGCCACCCCAGGTACCCGTTAATACCTTCTGCCCCGATAGATGTGGTGACACTTGGTGTGCCGCAGAGCATCGCTTCCGTAAGCTTGCCCTTCAGTCCGGCCCCAAATCGCAGCGGTGCCAGCAGAACCCGGGCAGACCTCAGGACTTCTTTTGAATCCTTTGCCCGGCCTTTGATCAAAAACCCGTTGTCGGGATCATGAAGCTGCCGAACAGATTGAGATGGGTAGGCGCCATAAAGATTGATTTCAGCTCCCCTCAGCTTTTTTCGGATGAACGGCCAGATCTCCTCTTTCAGGTACAGAACGGAATCGAGATTCGGTTTATGCCTGAAATTCCCGATTGAAATAAACCGGTTCCTCTCTTCAAACCCGGGCCAGGATCTCTTCTGTTTCGGCGTGATGGGCTGCAAAAAGTAGGGCATATACGCTAATAAATCCCAGTCTATGTCAAAGAAGCTTCGCAGTAAATCCATCTCATGTTCTGAAATAATAAGCGATAAATCGCACCGGTAGATCGAGGCGATCTCTCTCATTGAAAGATCGGATATTAAATCGGTTTCCGTGAACTCCCGCCCCTCGTTCACAGCCATCTGGCGGCCATGGCGCAGGCAGTGCAGATCTTCCATATCGAGTAGCCGAACTGCCCCGGGAACCGCTGCATGGACCCGCCAGCCAAATTGCTCCTCGGTCATAAAGCGATCAAAAAGAACCATGCCGGGCTGAAGCTCTTTTACAAACTGGTCAAATGTTTCATCGTTGATCTCAATGGACTTCATTGTAATACCGAGAGACTCCAAATCGGCCGTATGCGGAGTTTTATTGGAAGCGCTTGCAAATGTGATATCCCACTGTTGATCTTTGAAATAGCGAATGAGCTGCATCATTCGACTTCCCGCTGCCGAAGATGCCGGTTCAGGCCACACGAACCCAATGATCAGTAGCTGTTTAGATTTTGTCATACAATCCTTTTTTTTAAAAACCTTCATTTTTGGCAGGAGACTACCGTTGACTCTCAATCAGTTAAACGAAATATATCAGAATTCATAACTGATTAAAACAGGTTCGAAAATGAATGCCCTCTCTGGGCAACCTCTTTCATCGATTTCAACCGAAAGAACCAACAGATCCCTTTCCATGAAGAGGGACCCTGCACATTTTTTATTCAAGAAAACAGCAGAAGTTAATTCTGTATCTCTTCACTTTGAATACCTTCATTTAAGGACTATTTTTATCGGATGCAGGTCTAATTTGATAAATAAATTCACATATGGAGAAAAAACAACTACTCTTTACTACGGGATATTTCATCATGCTGATTCTATTAGTCGCATGTAATGGAAACGAAAAATCGGCCGGCAGCGTAGGCAGTTTTCCGGACGGTGTAACTCATTTTGGTCACCTGCTGCCGGGAGCTGAACAGCAGATACTTGTCTTTTCCAAAACAGCCGGTTGGCGGCACAGCTCCATCGAAGCGGGTCGTGATGCACTCTACACTCTCGGTGAAAAAAATAACACAGGTGTTCTGGCCACCGAAGACGCCTCGTTTTTTACTCCTGGTTCACTTGCACGTTTTGACGCAGTCGTTCTGTTAAATACAACCGGCACGATTTTCAATGACGAGCAGAAAACGGCATTTAAGAAGTATGTTCGGGATGGAGGTGGTGTTGTGGGAGTTCATTCTGCTTCCGATACAGAATATGACTGGCCCTGGTACGGAAAAATGCTGGGCGCCTGGTTTGATAACCATCCACCCGGAATTCATTCAGCAGACATCCGTACAGAAAACTCAACGCATCCAGCAACGGAACCGCTGCCGGAGCGCTGGACCCGCAGTGACGAATGGTACAATTTTAGGCGGTTTGAAGAACACATTCACGTATTGCTTCGACTTGATACCGACAGCTATGAGGGGAGCGATCACCCCGGAAATCACCCGATTGCCTGGTATCATGAGTTTGAAGGCGGTCGCGTGTTTTATACCGGCCTTGGGCATACGACCGAGTCCTATGATGAACCGCTCTTCCTGGAGCATCTCTGGGGTGGAATACGGTACGCTATGGCAGCCGGTGGCAAATAATCCATTTAATGAAGCTGTTTAATGAGCTGTAATCTTCACGTTTAAATAGCTTCAATGAGAAAGTCTTGCTTCTTGTAATTGATTTCCTTAAATATGCGATCGTGCGAAAGCGCTTTCGCATGGTCACTAAAACGTTAGTTTAGTTCTCGTCTCTGCGAATGGCTGAATTTGAAATTGTCCTTCTCGACTGGGTTGTTATAATCGTTTACATCGTTTCCACCTTGTTTATTGGGTATTGGGTGGGGCGAAACACCAAAGATTCGGAGGATTACTTTCTGGCCGGACGCACCTTATTGTGGCCACTGGTTGGATTTTCGCTTTATGCTTCCAATATGTCAGGCAGTTCGTTTGTAGGTCTTGCCGGCGAAGGATACGCCCGGGGAATTGCGGTATTTAATTACGAGTGGGCCGCAACGGTTATCCTGATATTTTTTGTCTTTTTTATACTTCCATTCTACCTGCGCGCCAAGGTTTATACCATGCCACAGTTTTTGGAAACCCGGTTCGACCGACGCTCCCGGGTCATTTTTTCGGGATTTACCGTTTTTGCCAACATGTTTATTGATGCAGCCGCCGGGCTCTATGCCGGGGGCATTGTTATCCAAATGCTCTACCCGGAAGCTCCAATCTGGATACCCATCATGATTCTGGGTATCCTGGCAGGCATCTACACCATTTTCGGCGGGCTATCGGCTGTGGTGATCACCGACACGATTCAGGCCGTGATTTTAATCCTGGGATCCATCGTCATCGCCTTTCTTGCTTTTAGCCAGCTCGACAGCTGGGAACAGCTTGTAAACGCTGCACCTGAAAATGGCATGAACCTGATCCTGCCGGCCGACGACTCATTCCTCCCCTGGCCCGGACTATTTACCGGGGTGTTTATTATCGGTTTCTACTTCTGGGCAACAAATCAGTTTATTGTTCAGCGAACGCTTGGCGCGAAAGACCTGAATCACGGGCGCTGGGGTGCGCTCTTTGCCGGTCTGTTAAAACTTCCCGTTCTCTTTTTGATGGTTCTTCCCGGCACGATTGCTCTTGTGCTCTACCCTGAACTTCCCAATCCCGATCTCGTTTTTCCAACCCTGACGTTCGACCTGTTGCCTGTCGGGCTCAGAGGGTTCATTATCGCAGCCATGATTGCGGCCATTATGTCAAGCATTGACTCTACACTCAATTCAGCCTCCACACTGGTCACAATGGACTTCGTTAAATTTTATAAACCGGACATCTCGCAGGATGCCCTGGTCAACATCGGCCGGCTTGTAACGTTCCTGTTCATGGTCTTTGCCGTGCTTTGGGCGCCGCAAATCATACAGTTCGAGACCCTCTGGACCTACCTCCAGTCAATCCTTGCCTACATCACCCCGCCGATTGTTATCTGTTTTATACTTGGAATTTTTTGGAAACGGGCCAACCGCCACGGGGCGTTCTACTCTCTTGCGGTTGGAATTCCGATCGGGATTATTGGATTTTTCAGCAATGAAATTTTTGGTCTGATGGATATCCACTTTCTGTACGCCTGTTTTGTCCTTCTGTTGGTTAACGGTGCCATTATGATAGGCGTCAGCATAAACACAGAAGCTCCGGATCAAGATGTAGTTGATCAGTATACCTGGAGTAAAAAAATGTATGATGACGAGACAAAAGATCTTGAAGGGCTTCCGAAGTGGCAAAATTACCGCTACCAATCCGTTGCCCTGCTGATTCTTACGGCTATGATTGTTGGATATTTCTGGTAGCTGAAAAGGGCGATGTCCTCCGCAGCCGGTCCCATTTAGTTTTTCGGGCAACCGGTGATATCACATGATTTTTCAGGTTTAATAACAGATCTATGAGTAAAACGATACTGCATTATGGCGAGATTCTTTGGGACCAGTTTAAAGATTACAAACGGCCCGGCGGATCACCCTTTAACGTCGCCATGCACCTCCACTTTCTGAAACAGAGATCGCATCTCATCAGTGCAGTGGGCCGGGATGAGCTGGGCAGCCAGCTGTTGGATATCATGTCAAGGAAGGAGTTATCGACTAAGCATATTCAGCGATCGGATTATCCCACGGGAACCGTTTCGGTGCATATGGTTGAAGAAAATGAACCAACCTATACCATCCATAAGCGTGTAGCCTGGGATTTTATTGAACCCCCGGACGATCTTCCGGAGCTTGCTGAATCGGCCGATGCGTTCACGTTTGCCACACTGGCCCAGCGCAGCTCAACAAATAAAATTACGCTGCAAAAAATCCTTTCACACCTTCCCAAAAAGTGTCTCCTGTTTCTTGATGTGAACCTCAGGCCTCCATTCGTATCAAAACCTGTGATCGAATTCTCGCTGAAAAGGTCAGATTACGTGAAAATGAATCGAGACGAATGGGAGCAGGTTGGCCGGATGTTTGACCTGGATGAGGAGTCTGCGCTGCTTCAGAAATTCGACCTCAAAGGGATGATCCTGACCCTCGGAGCCGACGGATCTATCTATTTTGATCGTGATGGTGGTCACTATATTGAGTCAGCCGTAAAAATTACCTCAGGTATCGGGGATTTTGTTGGGGTTGGAGATGCGTTTTGGGCCTGTTTTATCTTCCATACACTGAAAAATAATCCATGGGATGAAACCATCAAAAAAGCGAACCGCTACGCGGCCTGGGTAGCTGAGCAAAAAGGAGGTATACCCGACCCCGATGATGAGTTGATTGAAGCTGTAAAGTAGACAACGGCACCTTCTCACCTCCCGGATTTTTACGTCAACTCAAACTGTCCGAAGCCTTACGCTAAAACCTCCAAACCAAGCTGTTTTTATGTCATCAATCATTTTACACCAACGACCTGTATGAAAACAAAACAGAGCATCAGTCTCGAGCGCCTCCTTCCACGCCTGAAAACGTATTGTTCCGGGAAAAAGAAGAGTTCATGGAAAACTGTAAAACCGCGAATTAAAGAACAATTTCCTGACCTATTTGCATACCTGTACAAACTTTACGGCGATCGGTACGATTTTTTCTATCACCTTGAAGAGATATTGAAAACCGCAATTGATGCTCATGCGGACAGGTCCGTTGAGCTCCGGAAACTGGACAAAAAGCGTGAAAAGGATCCCGGCTGGTTCTCCAATAATGACCAGGTGGGTGCAGCAGGATATGCCGACCTTTTTGCAGAGGATATACCGTCACTCGAACAACGCATTCCGTACCTGAAAGAGCTCAACGTCACCTATTTTCACTTGATGCCTTTTTTTGACTGTCCCGATGAACAGAATGACGGAGGCTACGCGGTTTCGAACTACCGAACCGTCCGAAAAGATCTTGGAACAATGAAGGACCTGGAGAGGCTTTCCGCAAAGCTTAGAAGCGAAGGAATATCACTTTGTGCTGATTTTGTTTTTAATCATACATCAGATGAGCATCGATGGGCCAAAAAGGCAAAAAATGGAGATGAACGATTCCAGGAGTTCTACCACATGTTTGATGACCGTACGCTGCCCGATCAGTATGATCAAACCCTGCGTGAAATCTTTCCGGATGTCCGCCGCGGTAACTTCACCTGGGTTGAAGAGGCGGAAAAATGGGTCTGGACTACGTTTCATAACTACCAGTGGGATCTCAATTACAAAAACCCCGACCTGTTTCGCCATATCCTGGATGAGATGCTATTCCTGGCCAACCGCGGTGTTGAAATATTTCGCCTGGACGCGATTGCATTTACAGGTAAAACACTGGGAACCACGTCGGAAAATCAGCCGGAAGCCCACCGGCTTGTTCGTGCACTCAACGCACTCACCAATATTGCAGCCCCGGCCGTTCTCTTTAAGTCCGAAGCTATTGTTCACCCGGATTTTGTGAACAGCTATATTTCACAGGAGGAGTGTGAACTCTCCTACAACCCGCTCCTGATGGCGCTGATGTGGGAAACCCTTGCCACGCGTGATGTACGGCTTTTGCTCCACTCCATGAAGAATCGTTTTAAGATTCCCGGCGGCACCTCGTGGGTAAATTATGTTCGCGGCCACGATGATATCGGCTGGACCTTTTCGGATGAAGATGCCCGGTCCGTCGGGATCAACGGGTACGATCACCGCCAGTTTCTCAACCAGTTTTATGTTGGATCTTTCCCGGGATCCTTTTCACGCGGCGAACCATTTCAGCACAACCCCGACACGGGTGATATGCGAGTGTGTGGAATGGCAGCATCTCTGGCGGGACTGGAAAAAGGGTTTGAAAACGGCGACCCGCTCGAGCAGGAGTATGCCATCCGGCGGATGACGCTGCTGTACGCTATTACAGCATGTATCGGGGGTATTCCATTGATCTATCTCGGAGATGAACTCGCCCTGATGAATGACTACTCCTATCGATCTGAACCGGGTAAAAAACACGATTCCCGCTGGGTACACAGGGTGCCGTTTAAGGAAAAGAGCATAAAAAATCGCAACCGTCCCGGAACCAAAGAGAGCCAGATGTTTGGCAATCTCAGAAAGTTGATGGACATGCGGACAGCTGAGCCTCTTTTTGGTGAATCGGAGACAACCTTTTATGACCTTCAAAACCGGTACCTGTTCTGTTTTAAACGCTCAGGACCCGGTGGAGCCATCGTTTGTGTATGCAACTTCAGCGAGCACTCAACCGATGCAGAGAGCTACCCGTTACTGCAAGCCATCAACTGCGATCCCGACACCCCGCTGACAGACCTTTGGTCTTCAAAAACGGTAACGCTTTCAGCTCCACTCCGGTTAAAGCCCTACCAATGGATGGCGCTGAAAAAGAAGCCGGCGGTTGATTGACCAGGTGGAGAAAGGGACCTTTGCATCGTGAAAAAAATTGATACAATCTCTTTTTAAGTGCTACATTATACTCAGATGTTGATCCAGCCGAGACATGGTCTCTATTCTCACAACCCAAATCCATAAACCAATGACCAGATACCTCCTGTTTCTTTTCTTACTCTTTACCACGTCCGGACTCCTCCAGGCACAGGATACCGGGTGGATGATTGAAGCTGAATCCATAGACCCGTCGAACTACTACGGGGTAACGGCCGCAAACGGCATGATAGGTATCGTGTCGTCCGCAGAGCCGCTGAAAGTAAGCGACACGGTATTAAACGGTGTCTACGATTACTACGGCCGGGGCCGGACCTCCAATATTCTTCGCGGATTTAATTTTGCAGGAATGGACCTGGATGTTGACGGGGAACGGATTTCAAGCAATAACATAACCAACGTTCGGCAGACGCTTAACATGCGAGACGCCTATTTCGAAACCACGTTCGAAATGGAGGGAAAAGTTGAGGTTACCTACCGCGTGCGGGCCTTGCGGCATCTCCCCTTCACAAGTCTGATTGATATGGAGGTAACGGCCCTTGATGAGGTTACCATTCGTCCGGCAAGCGTGATAGAGGCGCCGAATCATCTGCGGGATGTCAGGAATTATTACGCCGTTATTGATCGCCCGCACGTTCAGATACCGCTGTTCTCATCGGTTGCTGATAGTCCGACCGGCAAACACACAATTGCCGTATCGAACAGTTTTCTGTTTGAGGAGGAACACATGCCCGGGTATATTCACGAAGACTGGGATCACAACATGCACCGCGTGCACCTGGAGAAACAGCTTGAACAGGGCGAAACCTACCGTTTTTCTGTTGTGAGTTCTGCAACTTCCACCGAGCATTTTGATGATCCCTTCAGCAGTGCAGAGCGGCTCACGGTGTTTGCGATGCTTGAGGGGCGCGATCGCCTGTTGATGCGCCACCAGCACGAGTGGGATCAGCTTTGGGAGAGTGATATCATCATTGAAGGAAACCGGCAGGATCAGCTCGATGTACGTATGGCGCTCTACCATCTCTACTCGTTTGTTCGTGAAGGATCGCGGCTAAGCCTCTCACCCATGGGGCTCTCGGGACTTGGCTATAACGGCCACGTTTTTTGGGATACGGAACTCTGGATGTATCCCCCTCTGCTCCTGCTGCAGCCGGATCTTGCCCGTTCTATAATCGATTACCGGACAGATCGTATCGGCGGGGCCAAAAGCAAAGCGTTCAGCCACGGGTTTGATGGCGTGATGTTCCCGTGGGAATCCAATGATACCGGCGGCGAAGCCACCCCGGTCTGGGCACTTACCGGCCCGTTTCAGCACCACATAACGGCTGTGGTCGGTATTGCATTCTGGAATTACTACAGGGTGACGCAAGATAAAACATGGCTTGAGGACGAGGGCTATCCAATGCTGCAACAGATTGCAGAATTCTGGGTGAGCCGCGCCGAGCTGACCGAGAGCGGAAACTATGAGATCCGCAATGTTGTAGCAGCCGATGAATTTGCCGAAAATGTGGATAACAATGCATTTACCAATGCCACCGCTATTTCTGCTCTCCGCTTTGCAACAAAAGCAGCCGCCGTTCTCGGGATCGATCCTGACCCGAGGTGGACAGAGGTTGCAGATCGAATTCCTATCCCGGAATTTGAAGACGGGACCACCCGTGAGCATGACACATACACCGGAGAGATGATTAAACAGGCGGATGTCAACCTGCTTACCTACCCGTTAAATATGGTGACGGACCCGGAACAGATGCGAAAAAACCTGGAGTACTACCAGCAAAGAGTGGATCCCCGGGGGCCGGCCATGACCCATTCCGTCTACTCAATCATCAGTTCACGCCTGGGCGATCCCGAGGAGGCGTATGAACTGTTTCAAAAAGGATATCAGCCAAATAAATTGCCGCCTTTTGGCGTCATAGCCGAGGTAGCCGGCGGTACAAATCCATATTTTGCAACTGGTGCGGGCGGGATGCTTCAATCGGTTTTAGCCGGTTTTGCAGGCATCGAGCTGACGGATGACGGAATTGTGCGCATTGATACGGACCTTCCACGGGACTGGAAATCACTGACCATCACCGGTGTTGGAAAAGATGAGATGACTTTTGAGAGGGATTGAGAATCCACCTCGACAGTCGATTGCCTCTTTCGACTGTCGAGTAAACCGTGGCAATGAGATTTGTTCAGGAGCGTGTGGTTATCACTATGAGGTGCGGGGGGATTGGATTTCGTAATTCGTCGGACGAAAAAAGCAATCGTCCGACGAAGGCATCGACCTCGACAGTCGATTGCTTCTTTCGACTGTCGAGTAACCACTGGCAAATGATTTATTCAGGAGCGTGTGGTTGGCGGGATGAGGTGCGGGGCATTGGATTTCGTAATTCGTCGGACGAAAAAGACAATCGTCCGACGAAGGGACCCACCTCGACAGTCGATTGCATTTTTCGACTGTCGAGTAAACCGTGGCAATGAGATTTATTCAGGAGCGTGGGCTGTTGGGATGAGGTTGGGGGGATTGGATTTCGTAATTCGTCGGACGAAAAAGACAATCGTCCGACGAAGGCATCGACCTCGACAGTCGATTGCTTCTTTCGACTGTCGAGTAAACCGTGGCAATGAGATTTGTTCAGGAGCGTGTAGTTATCGGGATGAGGTGCGGGGCATTGGATTTCGTAATTCGTCGGACGAAAAACCCCGCCAAGCGATCCCTTCGGGGCAATCGTCCGACGAAGGGGCTACACAAACCACGCAATAGAAACGCTGAAGAGCACAATCAAAGCAAAATAGCTGCCCAGGATAAATGTCTCTTTCCAGCGGGGCTCAATTAAATCGGGCGAGACAATGGTTTTAGAATCCCGAATCTCTTTTTTCAACGCAGATAGTATCCACGCTACCGTTACCGTGACAACAAAGCCGGTGGCATTCCACCAGAACCAAAAAATAACGTCTTCAAAAAAGATCCAGAGGAAAAAATTGAAGATGACGCCCGCTACTATGCCCGTATTAATAGCAAAGCCTGTAATTCGGGTGGTAAGCATAGCCAAAACAAACGTGGCAATAATCGGCCCGTAAAACAGCGACCCGATTTTATTAATCGCTTCAATGACGGTAGGTGCAATATTACCGGCTGCAAACGCAAGGACCACGCAGATAATACCCCAAAACAGCGTGTATTTTTTCGAGAGGGAGAGTTGTTTGGCGTCTGTCATCTCTTCTGGTGATCTTCCCGGCAGGATGAAATCCTGGACTGTTGCTGCGCTGAGGGAGTTGAGGGCTGAATCGAGGGAGGACATCGCCGCAGCCATAATCGCCGCTACCAGCAGACCAATTAGTCCGTTGGGAAGGTATTCAACAATAAACACGGGAACCATGTAATCCGACTGTCCCTCGGGAATTTGCTCCAGAAAAGTTGGGGTTGTCATTGCAAGTGTTCCAATCAAAAGACCCATTCCGCAGTATAAAAGAACAGTTGGAAAGCGGCAAAACCCGTTAAACAGCAGTGCTTTACGGACATCTTTTAAATTCATTGAAGAGAGTATTCTCTGGGCCTGGCTTTGATCACAGCCGTAGTATGATGCGTAAAGAAAGAATCCGCCCAAAACCATTGGCCAAAATCCAAACTCCTGGTCCGATCCAATGCCGGTATTGGAAAAATCGACGGCCGTGAGGCGTTCGGGATCTAAATTTTCGGTAAAAGCAGACCAGCCGCCCAGCAGATCGAGGGCAAAATAGCAGCAGAACAGGAAGCCAATAAACAAGATCCCCATCTGAATAACATCCGACAGGACGACCGCTTTGATGCCGCCCATGTAATCGTAAATGATCGCAATGACGCCGGTGATGACAATATTGATCCAGAGCGGAATATCGAACACGGCCTCGAGTACGATCGCCACCGCATAGACGGTGATCCCTGCGGCAAATGCACGGCTGAACTGGAAAACCCCGCTGAGCAGTTTACGCGTTGTGGAGTTGTACCGCTTTTCGAGGTAGGTGTAGATACTGATCACCCCGGATTTGTAGAGCGGGGGAAATATCACAACAATCAGCAGGATCATAGCGAGTGGAACAGCAAACTCGTAGGTCAGCCATTGAAGACCGCCACCCTCCCGAAGACCCACAAATGCCGGTGCTGAAATAAAGCTGACAGCTCCCAGCTGGGTAGCCATGGTCGATAAACCGACCTGCCACCATTTAAACGAGTTGCCTCCAAGATAGTAATCGGAAGCGCTGGTCTGCCCTTTGCTTAAATGGTAGCTCAGCCAGATAAGCCCGGCAGCATAAACGGTTACCACGATCCAGTCAAGATAGTTCATAAAGTGCCCTTAGCCAACTAAAAGTAGGATGCGTTTCAGATTGCGCACGTTAGATAGTAAGGTAATAAAGGGTTTAAGGCAAATTCGGTAAAACCAATGAGTTGTACGGTGTCCTCCCTGAATCTTGACCACCGTGGATGGGTTTGCCCCTTAGCTCAAATCGCAGCCATCGCGCTTCTGCTATGTCGTAGCCCAGGTACGGCCCACCTGTTCAACGGGCATACATCCATCATACATTCCGGGGACAGCTTCATACCGAAGTACCTGGGTAGCGCCAACCTCAGAGGTAAAATAGCCAAGCATCGTCAGCTCTTTAAACGTGAGTATGAACGGGCTGCTGCCGGGCTCTTCTTCCACCGCGGCCTGGTTCTGGTAGTAGGTGAACTCGTACTTCTGTTCCTCGGTACCTTCAAAATATTCGGCTTTAATTTCTGACCTGTAATCACCGGAAAACTGATCCAGACCGTTCAGAAACTCTTCCCTCTGTTCTTCGGAGTATACTTCGTTCACCATAGACTCTATGAACTTTGGCACCCCGACCTCGCTTGCAGCCGGTGTATCGTCTGCGGGAAGGATAATATCGGCAAGAGCGGTAACGACCTGCGCCTGTTCAGACGTAAAAAGGACTGGCTCCCAATTTCCCGGTGTTGCCTGGCACCCCTGGAGTACCCCAAGAATGTTGGGGGCAAAGATCACTCCTCCAAGGAGCAGTCCGGCTCGTTTAATCGCTTCTTTCCTGTCGATTTTTTGGCTGTTATCAGTACTCATTATAGTTCACCTTTTTTTAATTGTTCAGCTGCATAGTTGGCGGATCTTGCTGAAAACGCCATATAACTCAGGGATGGATTTTGGCAGGCCGAGGAGGTCATGCAGGATCCATCGGTTACAAACACATTGGGAACGGCATGGATTTGATTCCATTTGCCCAAGACCGACGTTTTTGGATCACGTCCCATTCGGGCTGTGCCCATCTCGTGGATACCCAGGCCAGGGCCGCCGATATCGTCAAATGTAGTGACATTTTTCATGCCGGCGGCCTCAAACATTTCGGCCGCATCGTTTTTCATATCTTCCCTCATCTTCATTTCGTTCTCTTTGAACTCCACGTCGAACACAACGACCGGCTGCCCCCATTTATCTGTCTTGTCGTGGTTCAGCCACATGCGGTTCTTGTGGTCGGGCAGCATTTCGCCAAAGGCTGTCATGCCCATGGTCCATTTGCCGGGCGTGGCCACAAGATCTTTCAGTTCAGAGCCGATCGCCAGTTCCCGGACACCCCGGTGCCATCCTTCCCGGCTTGCGCCGCCCTGGTAGCCAAATCCCCGTAGATAATCGCGATTGTTGCCATCCAGGTTACGAAATCTCGGAATGTAAAATCCGGTAGGCCGACGGCCGTAATAGTAATCATCTTCAAACCCGTCAACTTCCCCATTGGCTCCCACCCGGAAGTGGTGATCCATCATGTTATGGCCCAGCTCGCCGGAGTCATTGCCCATTCCGTTGGGAAATCGATCCGAGGTTGAGTTTAACAGAATAGATGTTGAGCCAACCGTGGAGGCGTTCAGAAAAATAACTTTTGCAAAATACTCGATCATCTCGCCTGATGTTGCATCTACAACTCTCACGCCCGATGCTTTGCCCGTCTCCTCATCATAAATAACGGAATTAACAATGGAGTGAGGCCTGAGTGTCATATTCCCGGTCTTTTCTGCTGCCGGAAGAGTCGAGGCGTTACTGCTGAAGTAGGCACCATACGGGCACCCGCGCATACAGAGATTTCGATACATGCAGCCGCCGCGTCCGTTGTGTGGCTGTGACAGGTTCGCCGTCCGGCCAATTGTCAATACACGGTCAAATGTGTCGGCCATGGAATCGCGGAGAGTCTCTTCAACACAATTCAGCTTCATGGCCGGCAGAAATTCACTATCCGGGAGCTGCGGAAGCCCGAGGGACTCCCCGCTGATACCCGCAAACTTTTCCACGTGTGAGTACCACGGGGCGATATCTTCATACCGGATCGGCCAGTCTACAGCGATGCCCTCCTTGGCATTCGCCTCAAAATCCATTTGAGAGAGCCTGTAGCTCTGGCGCCCCCACATAATGGACCGCCCGCCAACATGATAGCCGCGTATCCAGTCAAATCTCTTCTCCTCCTCGTACGGCTGGTCGGTGTCTTTAATCCACCAATGTTTTGTTGATTCACGAATGGTATAGCCCGTACGCATCTGCTTTTTGTAGTGCTTGCGCTCTTCCGCAGGAATACGGTTGTTTCGTGGTAAATCCCAGGGATCCATGGTAGCCGTTGGATAATCCTCTACATGCTTTACATCTCTGCCGCGCTCCAGTACAAGCGTATTCAGTCCGTTTTCCGTTAACTCTTTTGCCGACCAGCCGCCGCTGATTCCTGTCCCTACAACAATTGCATCATAGGTGTTCTGTTTGCGGGCTTTAATATTCAAATTCATAATACGTGTTGATTCAGTTTGTTTCTTTTTTCTGACTCGGGGTCTGTTGTATCGTATTGTTAGTCAACACGTTACAACTCCCTGATTTTAATATTTCTAAACTTCACTACATCACCGTGATCCTGCAGGCCGATGTGCCCGTCGCGCATGGCACCAAACTCGGGAAAGCAGTTAAATTTGCTTTCATGGAGCATGTCGAACCATTCGGGGGTCCACCGCTCGTACTCAACAACCTTTTCCCCGTTTTGCCAGTGCTGTATCACCGGGCCATCGGAGACAATTTTCACCGAGTTCCATTCTCCATGCGGGCGTGTGTTTTGAGGTTCGGCAGGAATCAGGTCGTAGAGTGATCCCGCTTTGCGGTTTCCGTTAACTCCCTGGTCTGCATCCGGGTGGTTGATATTGTCGAGAATTTGCATTTCCGGGCCTGACCAGTAGATGGCACGATCCTGTTCCAGCACGTGATAGAAAATGCCGCTGTTGCCCGACTCTTCTATCATCCACTCAATTTTAAACTCGTAGTTAGAGAAGGTTTCGCGCGTAATGATATCGAGGCCGGAGGTCCATTCACCGGAATCCGATGGCCGAAACACCAGCAGTCCATCCTCAGCCTGCCAGCCGTTTTCGGGAAATGCATCCATATTGTATCCCCGCCAGTGCTCCGTGGATTCGCCATCAAACAGGAGTGTCCATCCATCCTCTACTTCCTGTTCTGTCAGCTGATTATGCATGGTTTCACTGTTGGTTTGCTGGCTTTGGCCTTCACTGCACGCTGTACACAGTGCCGTGAGGAGTATCATAAAAGAAATACGATTTAAAAGTGTTGTCATTGTATAACAAATCAGGTTGAGTGTTAACGTATCTGAACATGTGCTATGCGCTGAAGGTCATCGTTTCCGGATCCCACTGTACGATTCTCCCCTCCCGGTGGCTCTTGTTGGCAAGGAGTGCGGGTCCGCAGGCCCTGAGCGCGAATTCTGCGTCCTGGAGTATATCGGTCCCATTCCGGATGGCATCAAAGAAGAAGCCGAAATGGTCGTACCGGTCATTATAACCGTCCGGTGCACGATAAACGAACTCATTCGGTTCGATAATACGGGCTCTCTCTTCGGGATACCGCTCCTCGTACTGTTCTAAAAACTCTTCTTGCGTAGCTTCGCTAAAGTCGCCGATTGTGTGGCCGGGGCGCCTGGACAGCTCCGATGTTCGAAGTGCAACGTAGTTCCAGCCGATCTCAATTTCACCCTCATTTCCGACAAGGCGAATACGCGAGCCGCCGCCGGATCCATCCGCAAAATTAACCCGCAGTGAGAGCGTAAATTCCGGGTGTTGGTTGGTTTTTGGATAGTTAAAAAGCCCCAGCATCACATCTTCGGCGTCGCGTCCGTCGTGCCAGTGGCGCAGGCCGCCGGTTGCCATAACAGAATCCGGCCCCAGGCTTCCCGTGATGAGGTGGAGCCCGGAAAATAAGTGCACAAATAGATCTCCGGCCACGCCGGTTCCGTAATCGTCGTAATTTCTCCAGCGGAAGAAGTGGGTGGCATCAAACGGCATGGGGTCCATCCCCTGACGAAAGCGATTCCAGTCCACGTTATGCTCTCCGGCATCAGGCGGAATCGAGTACTGCCAGGCGCCGATTGCCGAGAAACGGTCCCAGTACGCTTCAACAAAGTTTAAATCCCCGATTTTCCCCTCAGAAAGGAGATCACGGGCTTTTTCGTACAAAATTGAGCTTGTTCTCTGGCTGCCGACGATCAACGGCTGATCGGCTGATGATTCGGCTTCAATTAAGTCATACCCCTCCTCGACGTGTTGAACCATCGGCTTTTCAAGGTAAACCGCTTTACCGCTTTCAAGGGCATCTATCGCGTGACGCTTGTGCCAGTGGTCGGAAGAGGCGATGATGACGGCATCTACATCTCTGTTTTCGAGAATCTCCTGGTAGTTGCGCGTGGTTTTTACATCATTGCCCCATAACTCGTTGCATCTCTTAAGCCGGCTGTCGTACAGGTCGCAGGCAGCAACCAACTTAATGCCAGAGTGTTGCAGTGCTGTGGAGACATTGCCCTGCCCCATCAATCCCGCGCCGATCACGGCAATGTTAATCGGTTCGGAAGCCGTGCCGCTTTGTGATCGAAATCGATCAGCGGACAGCAGCTGCCGGTTCTTTTGTGCAGACCCTGATAAAAATGGGACACCTGAAAAGGCGGCAGAAGCAACACCGAGTTTTTTGAGAAAGGATTTTCTGCTTAAGTCAGAAGAGTTTTTGTTGTTCATTTAAACATCGTATCAAATGAGAAGTAACCGCATCACTGTATATGCAGAGTGCATAAAAGCTGAAGTTATGAACCGCTGCTTCGCAACTGTAAATGTTTTGTTAATAAAACGAAAGTTGAAACAAATTTAATAACGCGGTTTTGGCTAAGATACACAACCACGGGGATGATAAAAATTGAAAAGAGCGGCAAGATCACACTTGAAATCACCGCTTAAGCTGTATGCCCCACCGCCGGCTACTGTTCACCTTTCATTTTGTACTCAAATGTCTCCTGGGTAATGGACTGGGACTCCTCCTCATCCATGAACGACGGATCATCAAATAGGTCATTGGCCGACATCTTTTGAATCTTGGTTATCTCTTTCTGAACTTTCGAGATCATCTTCATAAACTTCTGCCGTTCATCGTCATTCCCTTTTTTCAAAAGTTCTGAAAGATCTTTTCTTTTTCTTTCATAGAAATGAAGCCGCAACGATTTCATGGCCGACTTTGCGCTTTTATAGGGGAATTTATCTTTTTTGAATTCATTTCCGGTTGCTTTCACGTGGTTTTCGCTGACTGAATACCGCTCCAGCAGAATATCACTCAACAGCGATGGAAACGGAGCTTCTCTGCCGGCGTAGTGATCCACCGTAATCTCCTTCTCTTTAATGTGCCGGGTCATGATATCTTCGTAAAATTCCCGCAGCTGTTCATCCTCAAACTGGTCAGCTCCGACGTTGTGGCCGATAAACTTCTGCATTTTCCGTCCAAATACGAGCATGAGCCGGATGATCTCCTTTTCATAGATGGGCCGTTTCTTCTGAATCGACGGGGCCTCTTTTCGCGGGGCGTCTCCGGCAGCCGGCGGGCCCGGCCGCGGATCTTCTGATTTTGTTTGGGAGGCGGCTTGCCGGCGTCTGCTGAGTCGCTGATCGGCCTTTTTCTTTTCCGCAAGGTATTTTTCAAGCTGCTGAAAGAGTTCACGGTCACTCCCTTTGCGGTATTTTTGGGTTTTTTGATGCAGATGTTGCACATACACCTGTCGCTGTATTTCATCCGGAATTTCGGCTATCTGTTCCAGGACCTTGTTGATCATCCGCGCGCGATCGCCCGGTTTCTCAATTTGTCCCGATTGCTCCGCCTTCTGGATGGTGAACGTTACAAAATCGACGGCTTTCTCCTTTTTGAGTTCGTAAAACGACTCTTTTCCGAACTGTTTCACAAACGAGTCGGGGTCCTCCCCTTTGGGAAGTTCCAGAAGGTCCACCTCCATCCCCTCGCGCAGCGCAATCATCAAGCCCCGTTCCATCGCGTTTTGGCCAGCATCATCCGCATCGTATATCATGATGATCCGGTTACCATATCGCTGCAGTATGTTGATCTGTTTCGATGTCAGAGACGTACCGCTTGATGCAACCACATTCTTGATGCCGTGCTGGTAAAGCGTGATGACATCCGTGTACCCTTCCACCAGGATCACTTCGCCCGTCTTCCGGATCTCATTTCTTGCAAAATTTACGCCGTAGACAACCTCGCTTTTATTATAGGTTACGGTTTGGGCTGAGTTTACATATTTGGCCGTTTTCTTGTTTTTGTTCAAAATGCGGCCGGCAAACGCTATGACCTTCCCCGACGGATTAAAAATCGGGAACATCAACCGGTCGCGAAAGGTGTCGTAATACCCATCCCCCCGGTTGCTTGGTTTTACCAGGTCCGCATCGGCAAGATATCTCTCCTCTATCCCCTCCTTTTTTGCCTCTTTCAGAAGTGCATCTCCCATTCCGGGCGCATATCCAAGGCCAAACGTGCGGATGATTTTTTCATCATAGCCGCGTGTTTCAAGATATTGTCTCGCTTTAGCCGCCTCCTCATGTTCTCGCAGCTGACGGTAGAAGTAGAGCCCGGCATATTTTAATGCATGACTCACGCCTTCCCTCAAATGACTCTCCTCTTTATGTTTCTCACTATCTTCGGGTTGCGGCAGGTCAATGCCGTATCTCTCTGCAAGCGAACGCATGGCATCCGGAAAGCTCACGCCCTCCATTTCCATAATAAAACTATACACGTCGCCGCTTTCACCACAGCCAAAGCACTTGTAGATGCCAAGGCGTGGCGTCACATGAAATGAAGGAGTCTTTTCATCGTGAAAGGGACAGAGCCCGACAAACCCATTTCCGGATTTTTTGAGTTTCACGGTTTCGCCTACAACCTCAACGATATCGGAAGCCTCGCGTATCTCTTCTTTTTTGTCCTCAGCTATCATGTAAGCTATTCGATTCTGTCGTTTTTGAATGAGAAATGTACATCCGCAAGTTACTAAAATTATTTACTGGATTCGTACTATATATGATGAACTGCCGCGCTGCTAAAATGGTTTAGAAAAAGAAGCTTCAGACAAATTCTTTCCGTCATACGCCTCAAAAAAGCGCTAACATCTTATCTTCCATTACTTTCAATAAATTTTAAAACTTGTGAACTTTATGAAATGCGGCTGTGTTAGGCAATCGTGATTATTCACTAACCTCAAACAAAATCGAATACTATGGAAGCTTTAATTGAAATGCTGGGTAATGCCACATTCGAAAATTATGTAGGTGCCGCCGAAGGATACACCGAAATGGCGTATCAAATGTCGGCACACGTTTTGACACTCGGTTATGCAGTGATGCTGGCCGCTCTGCTATATTTTGTACTAACCATCAAAACTGTTGCGCCGAAATACAGGACATCATCCGTGCTGTCTGTCGTTGTGATGGTGTCTGCCTTTCTGCTGCTTTTTGTACAGTCGAACAACTGGACGGGGTCGATGATATATGATGCAGAATCTGCACGTTACATGCTCGGCGACGGGAATGACCTGTTTAACAACGGGTATCGTTATCTGAACTGGCTGATTGACGTCCCGATGCTTCTTTTCCAAATTCTTTTTGTCGTTACATTGACAAAAAGCGATTTCAGCTCAATCCGTAACCAGTTCTGGTTCTCGGGCACGGGTATGATTGTGACCGGATATATAGGACAATACTACGAGGTAACAAGTCCGACACTGTTCTTTGTATGGGGTTTCATCTCCACGCTGTTCTTTGTGCACATCCTCATTCTTATGAAACGAGTGATCTCAGAAGGTAAAGAGGGAGCACCGCCAAAAGCTCAAAAATATCTTGGATATATTTGGACGCTCTTCTTCTTCTCCTGGATGCTCTATCCCGGTGCCTACCTGATGCCATATCTCTTCAGCCTCTCAGCAGAGCCTGCGATGTCTGAAATGGCCGTTGTAGCCCGGCATATTACCTACACGGTAGCTGATGTATCTTCCAAAGTGATTTACGGTATCTTCCTTACACTTGCTGCTCAGGAAATGAGTAAAGCAGAAGGATATGACTACGAATCTATGGAAAATGCTCTGTAAGCCTTCATAGTTTAATCCATTTTAAAGCCCGGCTGTTTATCTCAAACAGCCGGGTTTTTTTATGACCAATATTTCGGGGAATCGAAAGGTTCTATCCAGAATACCGTCCGTTTCAATCACACGATGCCCCCTGCATCTTTGTCTGGTACTATGCACTTCTTTAAGTGGCAAATCTATAGCAGGAAGGCTATATTCAACACGATCAAACAAACGGAATCCAATAATTAAATTTGATATAAATGAGTGTATTAGTCGGCAATGATACCCGCCTGGTGGTTCAGGGGTTTACGGGTAGTGAAGGGACCTTTCATGCAGAACAGATGATAGAGTACGGAACCAACGTTATTGGTGGCGTAACTCCCGGAAAAGGCGGTATAAACCATTTGGGTCTGCCGGTATTTAATACAGTGGCTGATGCGGTCCAGAAGGAACAGGCCAATACATCCGTTATTTTTGTCCCCCCCGCATTTGCCGGAGACGCCATCAGTGAAGCGGCCTTTGCCGGTATTGAGGTGATTATCTGTATTACGGAGGGCATTCCCGTTTCAGATATGATTGTTGCGAAAAAAATTGTCGAAAGTCACGGGGCAACGCTGATCGGGCCCAACTGTCCGGGTGTCATTACACCGGGGGAAGCCAAAATCGGTATTATGCCCGCAATGATCTTTGAACCGGGGAATGTTGGGTTAATCTCCCGCTCCGGGACGCTTACGTATGAGGCGGTTGATCAGCTTACAAAAGCCGGGCTCGGCCAAAGTACCGCCATCGGTATTGGCGGCGATCCCGTGATTGGCACCACTCATCTTGATGCTGTCAAACTGTTCCAGGACGACCCGGATACGGAAGCCATTGTACTGATTGGCGAGATTGGCGGAACAGCTGAGGAAGAGGCTGCCGAGTATATCGCGGCGCATGTCAACAAACCCGTTGTAGCATTTATTGCCGGCAGCACGGCCCCTCCCGGGCGACGAATGGGACATGCCGGGGCTATTATTTCAGGTGGTAAAGGGTCCGCCCAGGACAAGAAGAAAGCCCTGCGCGACGCCGGCATTACGGTGGTTGACAGCCCGGCGGAGATCGGGGTCACACTAAAAGAGATGCTCTAACACAACTCGATTATGACTTTAAAAGCCGGTTCTTCAGATTGAAGGAGCGGCTTTTTTTATTTGAGTTAGGGATGGCAACAATCAAGACCTGACAACATGCCCGGCGGGTTCCCGGGTTTCTGAGCGTCGGGGCAAAGCCATTATACCTTTTTCAGGATTCCACATCAAGGAATCACTACAACTCAACGCTGACAGATCCGGTAGGTGTACCGCTGGAGCGGCACCTGCTGCGGTTAGGTTGAGGTAACAGACGCGTAAAGATGCGGCTGCACTTTCAGCGGATGATTTTTCTATGACATCTCAAAAATGACAGATCCGATTAATTTCAATAATAAGTTATAGCTTCAGCATTGATACAACGCGGCGGACATCAGAGGCACATCACTCTGTTCTTAATCTAAAGTGGTTTAATTCCCCGACCCTCTGGGTCGCACAAGATAAAAGCCCCCCTTTTCCCATCGGGATCTCTTCAGGAGAAGGGAGAAGCGATCCCGACAGCTGTGAAAAAAAGAACAACAAGCATTACAAACACTCACTATGTGGGCCAAGAAGGCGCGACGTCACAAAGATTTCACGAAGGTTATTTCATTGATAGTATTTCACTTCGTGCACCTTCGTGACATTGCGTCCTCGTGGTAAAAACAAACGAGGGGAGACTTCCCATTGCCCATTCGAAGGAGACTGTGAAAAAATAGAACAGCAAGCATTACAAACACTCACTATGTGGGCCACGAAGGCGCGACGACACAAAGCTTTCACGAAGGTTATTTCATTGATAGTATTTCACTTCGTGCACCTTCGTGACTTTGCGTCCTCGTGGCAGAAACAAATGGCTGATATACTTGACTATGTATTTCCTTACAGCCTCCGAAGGAGTATAATTCAGAATAAGCTTAATATTGGACCAAAAGTTATAGGTTCTTAGTTGATACCTCGCTGGCTCTGCCCGAGGTAGCTCGATACCTCACCAATAAACCACGCTTACTCCCCGATACGCTTAGCCGCAAGGAATACGTTATGATAGGTAACCCCGATTTTTCCATCTTTGGTTTTTTTCCAGTGGTTGGTCAGCAGATCTATTTCATCCGGCGTCAGCTCTCGTTTATCCTTTTGGATGTTGTAGGACCCGCCCGATGTTTGAGTTAAAAATTGGCGGAAGGAATCAAAATAGATGGTGGTTTGGTCTTCATAAAAATCGACCTGTACCGGTCCCATGGAGAGATGGATCACCAGCGGCTCGGTTCCCGGAAGCGGCCGGCCGGTATAGGGAATTCCGAGATCCAGGCAGGACGATCGCCACTCTTGAAAAGAATCCTCGCCCGGAAACGAGATGAGCAGGAGTCCGTCGAGCGTGAGAGACTTGCACAGCTCCGTCAATATGGTGGCCGGATTGTTGAATGTATGAGCCGCGTAGTTGCCGCAAATCAGGGCGTAGCTTTTTTCAGGAGGAGTCTCCTCTTCTGCATCCTGAACGTTCCAATCCATGTTGGACTGGTGCTTAAAACGAGCCTTGTGCTGTACAATGTTCTCTCTGTCCGGATCTGTAATTGTGACAGAGCGCTCCGGGAATAGCTTTACCAGGTAGGTCGTGAAACTACCGGACCCCGCTCCAATTTCAAGAAGTGGGCCGGCGGGAATTGAAAAACGCCACGGTTCGAGCGACTTGGCCAGCCGGCGGGCAGAGTGCTCTCGCGGATGGCCGGAATCCTGCGGGTTTTGAGGACGATCGTGATTGCTGTGGCTCATCGGTAAAAAAGCTCAGGGACGTATTAAAAAAACTCTATCTCTATTCCGATTTACGGAGCGGTGCTGCCGGATGACTCCGGTTGATTCCAGGTAGAATCACTCTCAAATGTTCGGCCCATGGTTTGGAACTGACGTACAAACCGTCGCTTTTTTACGCTGGGGGCAAATTGGGCGTACTCAACCATAAACAGGCGATCGGTAAGCGGATCGTAGTAGGTAAAGTGAACAAACGGTCCGCCCATGTAGTCGTTGGTCATTCGCCAGAGCCCCTTCGTTTCGAAGCCCATCAACCGATCCTCCCGGTCGATTTCACGCATTTCCAGCGGGCGGCGGTAGTCGGTCGTGACGTACGATCCTTCACGCTCGCCCTGCACCAGTTGTTCCATAAGTGAATCGCGCTTTGCGTTGATCCACTCCCGGTTGATAAAGTCCGCGCTGTCTACGCCGTCCTGCCACCAGGCCCACATCCACCGGTTGTTGTCGGGCAGATAGCGTCTGAACATCACGGCATCGGTGGTGTCAATCACCTGGATATAATCGTGCTGCATACGCACCTTCCAGCCGTGCTCCTCCCAAAGTGAGTCTGAGATCGCCACCTGTTCACCGCGCCTGTAGATATTCTCTTTCCGGCGTTCAAATTCCCGCTCCCTGAGATGCCCAACAAGCTCCTCTTCTGAATTCACAATGTTTTCGGCCAGGGCTTCGTCGGAGGTTGAGGTCAAAATAAGCGTCCACTGATCGCGCACCCACTGATCGCGCAGCGGAAAAGCGAAGCTCTCCCCGGCACGAACGCGCCCCTCCACTTCGTCTGAAAGGATCCCGTTAATAAACCGTGAGACGTTGGTACTATCGCCGATGGGGCCGGCAAAAATAACGTTTTTAAACTCTTTCAGCTGTTCAAGCTGGCGGTTGTTTTTAAAATCTCTGAAGGTGAGATCATAGGCATTTTCTGGCGTCGGTACGGTTTCGATCAGCCCGCCGAATGTCTCCCGGATCGCCATGGCGGTATCGCTGTTCCACTGTGTTGAATCCATGACCACGATGACTTCATCGACAGCGCCGATCGATTTGGGCCGGTAGTCACCGCTGCAGGAAGCCAGCAGAACGATAAAGAGAAGTGGAGTGAACCAATGAAGTAGTTTCATAACAATATCCTAAGGGTTAAAAGGTATCAGGTGGTGCCATATTTTAATTCTTTAACAAAAGAATAGAGTTCCTGTTTCCAGCCATCTCGGGGATAGTGGTTCCGGATGGTTTCAATCAGGGCGCTTCCCACAATAAATCCGTCCAGGTCGGAAGCGATTTTCATCGCATCCCGGTGATTTTTGATGCCGAATCCCACCAGTTTGGGGTTCAGTTTCACATTGTCCCGAACCCGCGATATAAATTTCTGAACGGATTGGGCAACTTCATCTCCGTCCCGCGCCCCCGTCACCCCGGTCACCGACACGCAGTAGACAAATCCATCGCTTTTCTGATCGATAAGCGCCATGCGCTCGCTGGATGTATTTGGGGCGACAAGAAAAATCATCCCCAGGCCTTCCTTTTTCGCGTGTTCACTCAATATGCCGGACTCCTCGATCGGGGCATCCGGTATGATCAGCCCATCCACTCCGCACTCCCCGGCACGGGAGCAGAATTTCTCAACTCCATACCGAAACACCGGGTTGATGTAGCCCATCAGCACAATCGGGATGTCAGATTGCTTGCGAACGTCGCGCACGATCCCGAAAATTTTATCCATCGTGATGCCCGCATCAATCGCGGCGTTGCTTGCGTACTGAATGGTAGGCCCGTCGGCAAGCGGATCGCTAAACGGCATGCCGAGCTCTATCATATCGGCGCCGTTCTCCTCCAAACCGAGCACCAGCTCAGCCGTAACATCCGGGTCGGGGTATCCCGCGGTAAGAAAAAGGGACATGATTTTGTCATCCCCCGTCCGGTTTTCAAATATCGCGTTGATCCTGTTCTTTTCTGCTATCATGAGTTAAAATAATCTGAAATGGTTTTCATATCCTTGTCGCCTCTGCCGGAGCAGTTGATCACCACGATTTCATCCTTCGTTGTCAGCGGCATCAAGGTTTCAAGGTAGGCCATTGCGTGCGCTGTTTCAATCGCGGGAATAATTCCTTCCAGCATGGACGTTCGTTTTACAGCGTCCATGGCATCGGTGTCGGTCACGCCATAGTAGGAGACCCGCTTGATGTCGTGAAGGTAGGCGTGCTCGGGGCCGATCCCGGGATAATCGAGTCCCGCGCTGATGGAGTGTGCAAGCTGAATTTGGCCCTCGTCGTTATGCAGCAGATAGCTGAGGGAGCCGTGCAGAATTCCCGGTGTTCCGATGGTGAGAGTGGCCGCGGTTTGATCGGTATCGGATCCCAGGCCGGCCGCCTCCACCCCGATCATCTTCACCGACTCCTCATTGATGAACGGGTAGAAAAACCCGATGGCATTCGATCCACCGCCAACGCAGGCGATGGCGTAATCGGGAAGGCGCCCCTCGGCCTGCAGAAGCTGCGATTTCGTCTCCTTTCCGATCACTTCGTGAAACGTCCGGGTCATCATCGGGTAGGGATGCGGGCCCACCACGGAGCCGATGATATAAAACGTGTCCTCCACATTGGTCACCCAGTCGCGAATGGCTTCGTTAGTGGCGTCTTTCAACGTTTTTGAGCCGCTTGAAACCGGCAGAACGTCGGCTCCCAAAAGGCGCATCCGCTCCACATTCAGTTTCTGCCGCTCCATATCCTCCTCTCCCATGTAGATGACGCACTCCAGGCCGAATTTGGCGCAGACGGTTGCCGTGGCCACGCCGTGCTGCCCGGCACCGGTCTCCGCAATGATCCGGTGTTTTCCCATCTTTTTGGCAAGGAGAATCTGTCCGATAGCGTTGTTGATTTTGTGCGCGCCCGTATGGCAGAGATCTTCCCGCTTCAGGTAGATCTTCGCCTTCCCGTAATGATCGGTCATCCGGTCGGCAAATGTCAGCTTCGTGGGACGCCCCACATACTCCTCCAGCAGCGAGTGATACTGATTCATGAAGATGGGATCGGCCGTGGCCTCCTCAAAAGCCGATTCAAGCTCTTCGAGTGCGGGCATTAAGATTTCCGGCACAAATTTTCCGCCGTAAGTTCCGTAATATCCGGATCTTGTGGGTGCTTCGTAATTCATGGTTGTTTTGGTTTCATAATAACAGATTTAATTCCCCGGCCCCTTGGGTCGGAAAAGATAAAAGTCCCCTTTGGTAGGGCTCATGGGTTGAACGCGCAGCAAAAACGGTCCCGAGAGCTGCCAGTTTCCAGGTTCACGGGATGGGTAAAGCTACAGCTCACCCATCTCCTGGTCGTCCCGAACCTGGCGCATTTCATCAAAAAATTGTTCAATTTTCTCAAAGTCTTTGAGGCCCGGAGACTCCTCCAGCCCGCTCGAAACGTCGACCGCGTACGGCCGGGTCTGTTTGATGGCCTGGCGGATATTTTCGCTATTTAACCCGCCCGACAGAAAATAGGGCTTCAAATCCGCAATATCGGGCAACACATTCCAGTCAAAAGACCGGCCGGTGCCTCCCCATTGGCCGGGCAGTTTCGTGTCGAACAACAGGTAGTCAACCGTATCCAGGTAAGGATCGATCCTTTTCCGGAGATCGTCGGCCGATGTCTCCTCGTCAATGTGAAACACTTTAATCACCGGCCGGTCGATGAGCTCACAGTACTCCACCGATTCATCCCCGTGAAGCTGTACCAGGTCGAGGCCGGTTTGCGTGGCTATGGACTGCACATCATCCAGCGGTTGGTTGACAAACACCCCGACGGTCTCCGGCCCTTCCAGCCAGTTGATGATGGCACCCGCTTTTGCGGGCTTCACGTAGCGGGGGCTGCCGGGATAAAAAATGAACCCGATATAATCGGCCAGCGCACCGGATACGAACCGTGCATCTTCAAGATTGGTAATTCCGCAGATCTTCACGCTGGTTCGGTTTTCTGGTTCTGCAAACATGAATTATGGAGGGGTTAATATGTCAAATTAAGGTACTGTATTCATCAATCATCTGCTGTAATGCCTGCCCGGGATCCGGCTGCCTCATAAACTGTTCACCAATCAGCGCGGCATGGATACCATGCTTGTGGAGAACCGCCAGGTCGGCGGCGGTTTTCAGCCCGCTTTCCGAAACGGTTGTAATCCCCTCCGGAGCTTTCTTCAAAAGGTCGATGCCCCTGTGGAGGTCGACGGTAAAGGTTGTAAGGTCGCGGTTGTTTACGCCAAGGATCTGAATCTCGTCCCAGTTCATGGCATCCACCTCGGATTCGTGATAGCACTCCACCAGGGCCTCCAGGCCAAACTCCCTGGCGGCTGCAAGCAGTTCCGAGAGCTGATCCCCTTCCATCAGTGTGGCAATCAGCAGGATAGCATCCGCCCCGAGAGCGGCAGCCTCTTTCACCTGGTAGGGATCGATGATAAAATCTTTCCGAAGAACCGGAACCGGGCTGATCCTGGATATATCCGCCAGGTCGTTGGGTGATCCATTAAAAAACGGCTCATCTGTCAAGACCGAAAGAGCGGTAGCACCGCCCTCAATATACTGCCCGGCGATCTCCACTGGATTGAAATTCTTTCGGATGATCCCTTTAGATGGAGATCCTTTTTTTACTTCGGCGATAATCGACACGGTCCCGGAGGCCAGCAGCGACTCAGCCAGCGACCGCTTCTCCTTTTCGTACCCTTCGAACGATTCAAGGTCTGCCGGTGACACGTTGCGGCGCCGTTTCTGCAGGTCGCTTCGGGTTTTATCTACAATCTCTTCCAATATATTGGCCATTATCGAGCAATGTTTTGTGATGTGTCGATAAACTGTTTCAGTTTCTCTTTGGCCCGCCCGGAGTCGATACTTTCGGCCGCCATGGAAGCGGCTTCCTCGAGCGTTCCGGCGGCTCCCGCTACATGTATAGCGAACGCGGCGTTCAGTTCCGCGATGTTTCTCTGGGCCGCGGTGGCTTTACCATCCACGATATTTCTGATGATCGCCGCGTTGAGGTCCGCATCGCCACCAAGCAGTTCACGGAACTCCACCTTGCTGTACCCCAGGCTCTGCGGATCAAACG
>JAAAOB010000105.1 GCA_009909035.1 Bacteroidota bacterium | reverse complement strand
GGCCTGTCAACGGAGGATTCGCCGTTTCGGTTTACCATAAACCACTCCGGGTGGTTGTTGATCAAATAATCATCACCGCCTCGCTGCAGTGTAACAAACCAGGCGTGCACGTCCAGGTCGAACCCTTCACTCAACCTCAGCCACTTTTCATAGTTACCGGATGGCAAAATACCGTTAAGTCCCGCTTTTTTCAGGTTCTCAAGTCTCTGTTTGAGTTCGTCATCGCTCCCTTCATGATTTGAAACCCAGGCATAACTCGCCCTGTTTCCAGAGTCCGGACCGACAAAAGGCTTAAGAAAACTGGTAAGGGATGAAAGCCCGGCAAAACCTGCGGCTCCGGCACTTATCGTTTTGAAAAAATCTTTTCGCTGCATAATAGGTTTATTTTAAAGTGAACGTGACGTTTGATCTGCCGGTGGGGTATATCATCTCACCTATCTTTTTTAAGAACACGCCAGCTTTTGCTATCGCTTCGGATATAGAACAGATAAGCAGAATCTTTTGGGTTGAGGCGCATGATATACGTTTCATCGAGCACCCGAATGCTGAGGGGGGCGGGATTGTCTGCGCCGGGGAAATGATCGTAGAACAGATCGGCATAGAAGAGCTTCTCCCGGTCCAGGGTAAATGTTCCGTTCGTTTCAAGGTGTTGATTCTGAAGATAATAGAGGTTTCGCAATATCCAGGCGTACGTCTCATCCGTGTCCGGTCGGAACGCCGGGCTGGCGGAGCCTGGCCTGTCATCAGAAAACTCCACGTATCCCCACATCTCGGGATAGTGCATGTTCACAAGTCCCTGTGGAGACCACGACCAATTATCCTCCGGAAGCTCATCACCCGTTTCCGGATCTGTTTTTTTGATGTATCGGCCGTCTACTATGTCTGTTTTCCACTCAACTCGTGAAAAATTGACTCTCCAGACGCTGCCGTCCTGAGGTTTTCCTTCGGGAGCGGCTTCTGACAGCACCTCCCAGGGAATGGCCATTTCAACTGTCCACCCGCTGTCAATATCGGAAGGGTTGTTTAGTGTACCCCGCACATCCACGACTATCTTCAGGCCCGAAATATCCCACGCATCAATGGCGCTGCCCCCGTTACGATACGGCTGGGTGAGCATCAGATCCCAGTATGTCTCCAGTGCATTTACTTCCAGTTCGTAATAGTTGTGGGTATCCCCATCCGGGTCAATAAAGACTTCGAAATTGTTATCCATAAAGATGACAGCGTCTCGTTCGGTCAATGTAGCCCACACGTGCGGTTCTTCTAAAGTGGCCAGAATATAGAAGTAGTGATCATCCCAAAGCATTTTTGCCCTGGTTTGATATCGGGGCGAACGGTCGGGATCACCGGTAATGTCTGAAAATGTTGCGGTCCACGCCACCCGGTTCCAGATCTCTTCATCAGGACGCCCATCCACCGCAATGGGTGCCTCCGTTTTAAATGCTCGATACGTTTCAGGCTGAAAGTCGATCGATGGGATGCCCAGTTCCTGGCTCTGTCCATCCAGAGTGGATACCACAACCATTACCATAAGTAGAAGAGTGAATCGCATAGAACCAATCATTTTTAATGTGGAGCCCATTCGCTATTAAAATCCAAATAGACAGATTTGCCATATGGAGTGAAATGAGGGGTCGCCCCGTCACTTCAGGAGGTCATTTGATGAGTGAAGTAAAACAAATAGATTTATAAAAAAAAGCTGAAGAAGATATTTGAGGATTTCAGAGCATATTTGGGACCGCTTCCAAATTGTTTCTGAAATTATGATTTGTATACTTGGAAGAGAATTTCTGTAAAGATTCTGTAAAGAATTTATTGTTATATCAACCACTATCGCTCAGAAATCCATTCAGATTATAACAGAAACGGATAAAATGATCGGTAATGATATGCTCAGAAAAACAGACCAGCTTCACAAAAACGGAAAATAATCTATTGTATTTATGGAAAACCCATACAAAAGCGTTCCAAAATTAGCAGTAAAAGCAGTCTGGATGGTCAGCCTGATGTTTTGCTTTTCAACCCTTCTTGCAAGTTCTGCGTTTGCGCAGGATGTAACTGTAAGTGGTACGGTAGTTGACAGCGAAACTGATGATCCCATACCGGGCGCAAACATAGTAGAGGTGGGAACCCAAAATGGTACGGTAACGGATTCGAATGGTGAATTCAGCCTTACAGTTGCAGGTTCCGATGCTCAGCTACGCGTCTCTTTTATCGGCTTTCAGCCTCAAACAATTGCTCTCGACGGGAGAAGCGAACTAACCATCGCTCTCGAGCGTACAGTTGGGGAACTGGATGGATTAGTGGTGACCGCTTTTGGAGTAGAACGAGAACAGCGTTCACTTGGATATTCAGTAACCGAGATTGATGCTGAACCGATGGCCAGCACCCGTTCAACGAACTTAGCTGATAATCTCTCCGGGCAGGTTGCCGGACTCCAGGTTACATCACCCAGTACGGGCCCGGGTGGGTCCACGCGGTTGGTCATTCGCGGGGTGACATCATTGACCGGCGACAACGAACCGTTGATCGTGGTTGATGGTGTTCCTATCGACAATAGAAATATTGGTGAAGCCGGAATGTGGGGCGGTTTCGACGGTGGAGAGGGGATTTCTTCCCTGAACCCGGACGACATCGAAGAGATGTCGGTTCTTAAAGGCCCCTCGGCTACCGCACTTTATGGATCCAGAGCTCAAAACGGAGCAATCCTCGTGACGACCAAAAGCGGGGCAGGAATGGATGGGTACACGGTCGATGTAAGAAGTAACGTGACCTTCGATAATATTCTTGTGGACCAGGATGAATTTCAAACAGAGTATGGCCAGGGAACACGAGGACAAATTCCCCAAACCCAGGGTGAGGCTCTCAGTACAGGATTAAGCAGCTGGGGAGCGCGTATTGAGGGGAATCAAACGGGCGTCCAGTTTGATGGGGAAACCCGCCCATATGAAGCATTTCCTGATAATATGGAGAATTTTTACGATACCGGTGTAAACATCACTAACAATGTTGCGGTTGCCGGTGGATCTGAAAACTCGTCTTTCAGGCTATCACTAACGCGGTTAAACAGTGAAGGTATTATCCCCGCAACCCAGCTTGACCGCGATAATTTCAATTTTATTGGTCAACGAACCTTTGGAAATCTGAATGTTGAGGCGAAAGCAAATTACGTCATCGAGCAGACAGATTTCAGGCCACAGCTCTCTGATAATCCATCCAACCCTGCACTTTCACTTACCTACCTGCCGAGAACGCTGGATGTACGGCTGCTCGAACGCCACAAGGATGAGCAAGGAAATCATATTCCGTTTACAAATAGCAATTTCAGGCCTAATCCCTACTGGGGCTACCGGGAAAACGGAAATGAAGATGACAAGCGCAGGCTCATTGGGTTTGTCCGAACAAGCTATAACTTCTTTGATTGGCTGTCGGTCCAGGGCCGTGCCGGAACGGATATCTACACGCTTCGGAGAACTACGTGGGATGCACAAAATACTCCCTGGGTAGAAGGCGGGCAGATGACGGAAGATGAATTCCGTGTCCGTGAAGACAACTTTGATCTCTTAATTCAGGGGAACCGGGACATTACCTCCGATATCGGAATGGATGCCACACTTGGAGCAGCTCGCGTCTATGAGCGATTTGAGAACTTGAGCCAGTTTGGACAGCGGTTTGTTATCCCTGATTTGATTACAATCGGGAATACGAGCCAGGACACCCGGAATCTTGGATTTGGATTTAGCGAAAAACAGGTTAATTCCGTATTCGGTTCACTGAATGTAGACTACAAGGAACTTCTGTTTCTTGAGCTTACCGGCCGGAACGACTGGTCATCTACACTGCCGGATGACAACAACTCCTATTTCTATCCGTCTGTGAATGTTGGCTTTAGCTTTGCCGAGGCGTTTGACCTGACCAACGACTACTTTAGCTATGGTCAGCTGCGCGCATCTTGGGCAAATGTAGGCGGCGATACCGACCCATTTCAACTGAACCTGAATTACGCAATTTCCGGATCTCACCCAACAAAAAGCGGTGGCAATATCTCTCATGGTCAAATTACCAACGGAACAATTCCGCTGGCTACACTCAGGCCAACAGATACGGAATCCATTGAAGGAGGGGTTGATCTCCGGTTCTTCGAAGGGCGTCTCGGTGTTGATTTTACGGCCTACAAACAAAATACAACAGATCAGATACTCGGAACAACCGTCTCGAACACCTCCGGGTTTGGCAGCAGGCTGATTAATGCCGGCGAAATTGAGAATAAAGGGATCGAGCTGCTGATTACGGGTCGGCCGATCGTTACTCCCGAATTTCAATGGAGGACATCCATAAACTATGCCAGGAACACGAACGAAGTCATTGCCCTGCAGGAAGATCTCGAATCTCTCCGCCTGGGAACCAGCCGGTCACGCATTACTTTTGTGGATGCTCGGGTTGGTGAACCGTATGGCCAGATTGTGGGTGTTGGTTACCAGCGGAATGACGCCGGTGAGATAATATTTGATGGTGACGGGCTGCCGCTCACCGAAAATAACCAGGTGCTCGGTAACTTCACTCCGGATTGGACCGCCGGTATCACGAATAACTTCTCGTATAAAAACTTTTCGATGAGTGCTCTGCTGGATATCCGGTGGGGTGGCGAAATGTATTCACTTACAAACGCACAGGCGTATGCTGCCGGAACTCATGAAAACACACTTGAGGGCCGCGAAGGACTCTCTTTTGATGAAGATGGAAACCTTACCGGTGGCGGCGTTATCGGAGAGGGCGTCACCGAAGATGGCCAGCAAAACACAACGGCGGTGGATCCTGAAGTCTACTACGGGTTCTTGTCGTCCAACGTCTCAGAAGAGTTTATTTACGATGCGAGCTATGTAAAGCTTCGATCGTTCTCCGTAGGGTACGACCTGCCGGTTGATGTTGTTCAGCGCATAGGATTATCCAGCGCAAAGGTATCGGTTGTAGCCAGAAATCTCTGGTTAATTCATAAAAACACACCGAACATTGACCCGGAATCGGTCATCAATACCGGCAACGCGCAGGGCCTGGAGCATGCATCGCTTCCCAGCACGCGAAGCATCGGCTTTGACGTCTCCCTACAATTTTAATAAAAACCCATAAAAAGTTATGAAATCAACAATGAAAAGACTTTTAGGAATTGCAGCGCTGGCTATGGTCGCAATGGTCACACTTCAGGCGTGTGATGAAGGGTTGACTGAAATGAATGAAAACCCAACAGTAGCTACGGAACTGGCTCCTGAATTTAAAATGACAAGGGCACAGCTCGAAGCGTCCGAAGGACGGTTTGAGGCGTGGCGGGGGAACCTGATTTATGCTTCAAGCATGATTCAGCACCTTGCATCTACCACCACGGCCTGGGCCGGGGATCGGTACACCATCAATAACAGCTACCTTTCCGCTCACTGGAATTTGATGTATCCCAATTCTGTCAAATCAATTGAGGACATCATTGCTCAGACGAAAGATGAGCCGGAATGGGTCAATCTCTATTCGCAGGCGCGAATCATGCGGGTTTTCATATACCATCGCATTACGGATCTCTATGGCGATATTCCCTACTCAGAAGCCGGAAAAGGGTTCATTGAGAACGAAACATCGCCCGCGTATGATCCCCAAGAAGAGATCTACAATGACATGATCAATGAGCTAACGGAAGCCGTTAACGCCATGCAGCAGGGAGCAGTCACCTTTGGCGAAAACGACCTGCTATACGCCGGCGATATTACACAGTGGACGAAGTTTGGGAATTCTCTCAAAATGAGGCTCGGAATGAGGCTCACCGAAGTTGATCCCAACCTCGCTCAAAGTACGGTCGAATCGGCCGCCTCCGGCATGTATATGGAAAGCAATGACGACATTGCGTGGGTTCCCCATGCATCGGGACCCTCCGGTATTAACCGAAATGGTGTTGGTGAGGTATTCCAGGATTTCGGTTTAACAGGCCATAACTTCAGGCTGAGCGATACGCTTGTGGATATGATGCTGGATGCCGAAAACGGAAATCAAAATATCGATCCACGACTCACAATATTTGCCAAAATTTATGACGAAGATGGCAACGTGACGACGAATGACCCGCTTGACTACGAAGGGCTTGAAAATGGATTGGATGCACCTGAACTTGGAGATCTGGATCTTATTCAGTTTCCAATACCAAATCGTGAATTGATGACGAGTTACAGTGCTCCCAATCTCTTCATGACTCATGCGGAAACACGCTTTATTCTTGCCGAAGCGGCCGCGAGAGGATGGAATGTGCCGGGTGATGCGCAGACGCACTACGAAGAGGGAATCCGGGCAGCAATGGAGCACCTCTCACTCTACGGTGATGAAGGAGTGATACCTGAAAGCGAGATTCAGGATTACATCGATAACGTTCCGCCGGCAGATATTGAGCAAATCAATATCCAAAAATGGCTGGCTCTCTACCTGAACGGGTACGAAGCGTACGCGAACTGGCGGCGAACCGGGTATCCCGAACTTGTTCCGGTAGACTTTCCAGGTAACAGGAGTGGGGGACAAATTCCAAGACGATATCTCTATCCCGTAGATGAGCAACAAAACAATGGGGCTAACTACGATGAAGCGATTAATCGCCAGGGACCAGATGAGTTTATGACCCGAATCTGGTGGGATGCTCAATAAGTAGAACGATTATATCTCATGTCTAAGAAGCCCGGCCCCGAGAGGAGCCGGGCTTTTTTTGATTGGTCATTATCGTGTCACACCAAAGAAAAATGGAACGGCAGCCGATCAATGGTTCCAGCGTATGGTTAATTTCACAGGAGGCTTGATTTCTCCGATATCTGTGATGGAAAATATAAGATCATCTCTCAGATGGGGACGCGCGCCCGATGGCAGTCAGGCATTGTAGAATAAACTGTATATTGATCAAACGTGAACTGTTCTTACCCGAACCTTGGTGGTTTTGCTACAAGAGGAATCGAGTAATCAATCAAACAGAGAAATTCGTAGCGTCTAATCGGGCTGAAACCTGTAGAGATAGGGGATGACGGCCTGGTCGTTGCCCGCCAAAATAAAGAGCGGCCCGTTTGTGGTGGGCAGAAGGGCAACTCGCCGGATATCACCGCGGGCATACAGACCGGTTCTTGACGGCAGCATGGTACGGAATCCAAGGGAATCACGCTCTCCTTTCAGAAGCACCCCGACAGATGCCACGGGCCCGGTTTGGGGCATCGTGCCGTAGTTATTCCCTGCCATCAGAAGGTCGGGTGTGCCATTTTGATAAAAATCGTCAATAAAAATGTCGTAGACGGGAGCCACTTGCGCTTCATGCGGGAGGGGAGTGATATTGAACGTGCCCGTCCCGGTGTTTTTAAAAATGGCGGACTGAAGCATATGAAGTTCAAATGGTTCAGCGTTGCGGATCTGCTGATCGGTGAGTATATCCCGGATAGTTGCCGTGGAATACGCACGGTAGTCAGGAAATCTGTCCTCAAGTTCAGGCATCTGCTTCAGAAGGAGATCTCTTCCGGCAACAGGGTAGCGTTGGCCATCAAAAATTTGTGTTATAATCGGTTCATGAAAGGAGTTCTCGTTAAAATCATCCACATAAACGATCATCGGTTCGTTGGCGGTAGCTCTGTACCCGGAGTTGAGCCCCCAATTGCCGCCAACCAGGTCTAAACTCCCATCTCCGTTCATATCCGCAGCTTTCAGGACGTTCCACCATCCGGCAGTCTTGTCAAGACCGGCATCGGATGTATATTCCCGGAAGGATCGTGGGCCACTTTTTTTGAACACCCTGACCGGCATCCACTCGCCCGCGATGGCAAGCTCTTTCCCATCTTCGTCATCCAGGTTGGCCCAGACCGCATCAGCAACCATACCGGGACGCATCAACTCCGGGGCAACGTCTTCCGTGACGTCAGTAAATTTTCCGTCTCTGTTTTCCAGCAGATAGCTTCGGGGTGGCATCGGATAGCGCCCGGTGTGGGTACGACCGCCCACAAAGAGATCGGGATTTCCATCCTCATCTATATCTACAATTTCAACAACTCCGCCGCTGCTGTGCATTTCGGGAAGTGCACGCCGGTTCCATCGAAAATTCCCAAAACCATCGTTGACGTAGAGCCGGTCCTGGTACTTTTCTCCGTTGAGCGGGTCGAAATTGCCCCCGCTCACCACGTAAAGATCGAGGTGCCCGTTACCGTTCGAATCAAAGAAAAGGGCGTCAGTATCATCATAGGAGGCGTGTTCTTCAAACACAGGAGCCTCAATTTTATTGAAGGATCCGTCAGGAAGCTGAAGATAGGGCGATCCAGGTTGTTCAAATCCGCCGCCGATAAAAAGATCTTCCAGCCCGTCGTTGTTAATATCACCATAGGCAAGCGCCGGCCCAAGGTTCGACAGCGTATGGGGCATTAACGGCGTTCGAATCCGGTCTTGATTCAGCCCGCTTTCGTGGCTGAAATCAATTCCAATGGCAGCAGGATCAAGTTCTGTAAACATTGTGTAGCCGGAGGGTCCCTCTTGCTGGTGATCGGTTTGATTTGCGCTATCCTGTACAATGGTGAGGGTTTGGTTTGCAGATACGGAATCAATGTTCTGCTTGGACTGATCGGGCCATGTCACCTCCAGAGATGCCATGTCGTAGCTCCCGAGACCAATATGCAGAACAGGGTCGACGGACGACTGGAACCCCCGTACGGGGTAGGCCTCCCGGAAGAAATGAGTGCCGTCATCGGTCGTCAGCCGGACAGATGCCCCGATTCCATAAGTGTTTTTTCCGCTCCCTTTCAGTTTGATTTTCAACCAGTTATGATCAAAGAGTGCTGCTGCGTTGTTTTTATAGATGAAGGGCGGCTCATTTATATTATTGACGATGAGTTCCAGTGATCCATCGCCATTTAAATCGGCATACGCCGCACCGCCTGACACCGACGAGCGTTCAAGTCCCCAGCGCTGTGTGCTTTCCGAAAAAGAGATGTTTCCATTATTTTGAAACGCGTGATTATGCATCTCTACCTGTTCCATCTGCTGAACCAGTTCATACCGCAGATCCGGATCATCCGGCAGATCTTCATCCGGGTATTGCTTCCAGAGTATATCATTCAGGTAGTCGAGGTCTGTATAAAAGCGAGGAAATCCATTGGTGATATGGATGTCATTCCGGCCGCTATTGGTAAAATCGGCCGCAAGGATGGACCAGCTCCAGTCGCTCATTGAAATCCCGGCCAGCTGTCCGGCCTCGGTAAACGTGCCATCGCCGTGGTTAACCTGCAGCGTGTTGCGCATATTTTTTCTGTGATACCCGTTTGCAGCAAGCTGATCGTAAATATTTGGATCGGGATGCTTAAAAACACGCCTGCGTGAGTAATCAGGCGGCAACATATCGGCAACTAAAATGTCGGGGTGCCCGTCGTTATTCATATCAGCGATATCCGACCCCATAGAAAAATGGGAGGTAACAATGGTGCGGTTCAGAATCTCATCGCTAAAGGTCCCGTCGCCGTTATTCATGTACATATAGTCGCGCTCCATAAAGTCATTGGCAACGTAAATATCAGGGTAACCATCACCATTCAGATCAGAAACAGTAGCACTAAGGCCGAACCCAAGCGGGTTCTGATGAATTCCGGCCTCTTGACTTACATCAGTAAAGGTATTATCCCCGTTATTCCTGTAGAGTTTATCGCCTGCATCGGGATCCACCTGGTCGCGAATCGTCATGATATCAAAATTTGTGAACGTCCGGGTGTTGTAATTCACGATAAACAGATCCAGCAGGCCGTTTCCATTCGAATCGAAAAAGATGGGCTGTGTACAGTATCCCGGATCATCCAGGCCATACTCGGCTGCTCGTTCCGTAAAGGTTTGGTCTCCATTGTTTATAAACAGCTTGTTTCTGCGGTTTTCCGGTTCAGTTTCACCAGCCTTGCAAACATAGATATCGAGGAGTCCGTCACCGTTGACATCAGCCATGGCTGTGCCGGCCGACCATCCTGTTGAATCAGCTACTCCGGCGGATTTTGTAATATTTTGAAATGTATACTCTCCCTGGTTGAGGTAAAGAGCGTTGGATCCCTGGTTGGCCGTAAAGTAGATGTCCGGCAGGCCGTTTTGGTCTATATCGCCAATGGCTACTCCACCGCCGTTGTAGAAAAATTCCGTCTCCAGAATATTGTTCCCCGGTTTCTCTTCCAGGCGGTTTACAAACGTTATCCCGGTAGTTTCGGGTGCAAGAGCTTCGAAGAGAGTCTCTTTTTCAGCATCCGGCGTGCTACAGCTTGCAAATGAAAAGAGTGCAATGAAAAGGGATAGGACATGCACCTCGGGTCCGGCAGAATGGGTACGTTTGAAAAATCCGTCTCGGGTCATGTGTGGGGATTGTGTCAGTGGTTGTCAGGCCGATCAATAAGAACTATATCAGATGCTGAAGTCAAAACATAATAACTGAAAATGTCAAAATGCAGTTCACATGAGCCGTTTACTTCGGGTAAGTAACATCTCTACTCAAAGTGGCTGGGTGAATCGACCATCTTGTTTGCAGTTTCATGGCGCAGGGCAAAGTTAAACCCGGGGCGGACGGCGTGAGCGCCATACTCCCCGTCTTTATTGACGGCAATAAATCCGGCCTGTAAATTATCGATATCTTTCCTGTTTTTCGAAACAAGCCGATGAACAACTTCCCGGCACGCTTCATCAGGTGAGCGTCCCTGTCTCATCAGTTCAACAACCAGGAAGCTGCCACAGATTTTAATGATCGATTCTCCCATACCGGTTGCGGTTGCGGCTCCAACCTCGTCGTCGACGTACAGCCCCGCACCAATGATGGGGCTGTCACCGACACGTCCATGCATTTTAAACGAGAGACCGCTGGTAGTACAGGATCCTGCAAGATTTCCAGAGGCGTCGATACCTACCATGCCGATGGTATCATGATTTTCAATATTGATAATCGGCTTGTACTCTTTCTCCCGGAGCCACTCCTGGTAAGCAGCCTCCGCTTCCGGATGCAGCTCTTCCTCTTCCAGGGTCATATTCTCAGATATTGCAAACTGACGGGCGCCCTCGCCGGCAAGCATGACATGGGGTGTTTTTTCCATCACTTTACGGGCCAGTGTAATCGGGTGTTTTATTTGTCGGACGAAACAAACCGACCCACACTCACCACTTCCTTTCATAATAGAGGCGTCGAGGGTGACAATGCCTTCACGATCGGGTAACCCATTGAGGCCAACCGTACGGCTTGATGGATCGGCCTCTGTTACTTTGACACCCTCCTCAACTGCAGTCACTATTTGTCCGCTATCCCGTAGTACAGCCCACGCTTTTTCGTTGGCCGCCATGCCGTGGTTCCATGTGGACAGAAACAGCGGTACATGTTTATCGGAACCCGTCCGGCTGGAGATCAAGTCAGCACTTCTCTTCAGAATCCCGGGCATCAGGGCTGTTGCTGACAGGAGCGTAAATTTGAAAAAGTTTCTTCTGGTTGTCATTTGAGCAGGAATTTCAATTTTGAGTTTAGCTGATGGCTGCAGCAGTTGTCGCAGCCGGACGGTTTTTTTATGACGACATCCCGTTTCTTAGACGGATCATATTCTCCGATTATTGATATTAAAAATGCCCGATGCGGTTGCAAACCCACAGGGTACCACATAACTCTGCGGATCATCGGATGTTTAGTAGAAAAAAATTTTTAGTATACGACGGTTGCGGTTGTAACAAATGTCGCCAAACTGTTGATGCCTCAACCAAGATTATCAAGCGACTTCTGCAATTTTTCGATGTCAGAAAGCGCATCGGCCTTCTTTTGACGCTCTTTTTCAACGACTTCGTCAGGGGCGTTTTCTATAAATTTTTTATTGGCAAGTTTGCCTTCCACGCTTTTCAAAAACCCTTCGGTTTTTTTGATCTCTTTTCGAATCCGATCTTTCTCTTTATCAAGATTAATCAATCCCTCGAGAGGCACGAAAAGTTCAGTTCCCTTTACAAGCGCCGATGCCGAGGCTTTGGGTTTCTGGATGCCAGGATTGAATACCAGGTCGGAAATTGAAAGAAATTTATGGTAAATCCAGCGTTCAGCCTTCAGCTTTTCAGCATCTTCGGCAGACGCAGGTTTGATCCTGATATCAAGCTCTGTTTTTGGTGATAGCCCCATTTCAGCCTGGATATTCCGGACAGCTGAAATGTGTTCCTGTATTTGCGAAAAGAGGGCGACCGCTTCCATATCTGCTTTTCCTTCCAGTTCCGGCCATGGACTGATTGTCAATGCTTCGTCACTTGTCCGCGGCTGAATCCGTTGCCAGATCTCCTCAGTAATGAACGGCATGAACGGATGCAGAAGCTTCATTAAGAGCTCGAATAGACCAAGGGCACGTTCAAGGTTTTCCTTCGGCATATTCTCGCCCGGTTTGTCCGATTTGGACACCTCGATATACCAATCACAAAAATCATCCCAGACAAGCGAGTAGAGCTTTTTAAGTGCCTCATTCAGCCGATAGGATTCAAAATCACGTTCAACCTCCGTCATCGTGGTTTGTATTCGAGACATCATCCACCGGTCGGCAAGATTTTCAGCGTCCAGTTCAAGAGTTGGTGTATAGGCAACATCCTCGTCCTTGTTCATGGACAGAAAACGAAAAGCATTCCATATTTTATTAGAGAAGTTTCGTCCCTGTTCGCATAGTCCTTCATCAAACAGCAGGTCGTTGCCGGCAGGTGATGCGAAGAGCATACCCACGCGAGTGCCGTCTGCACCGTAATTTTCAATCAGCTTGAGCGGATCCGGCGAGTTACCGAGAGATTTCGACATTTTTTGCCGTTTTTCATCCCGTACGATCCCGTGGAAGTAGACATTGTGAAACGGTTTGTCATCCCTGAAATAGTATCCGGCCATAATCATTCGGGCTACCCAGAAAAACATAATTTCCGGTGCGGTTACCAGGTCCTGGGTAGGGTAGTAGTAGCTGACCTCTTGATTGTCCGGATTGTTAATGCCGTCAAAAACGGAGATCGGCCAAAGCCAGGAGGAGAACCAGGTATCGAGCACATCTTCATCCTGTTTCACCTGTTTGGCGGTAAGGTCCTTCCCGGATTTTTTTCTTGCTTTTTCTACGGCTTCCTCAGCCGTTCGGGCAATCACATATTCATCTTCACCTTCACCATAGTACCAGGCGGGTATGCGATGACCCCACCAAAGTTGCCGGGAAATGCACCAGTCCCGGATGTTTTCCATCCAGTGTTTGTAGCTGTTTTTAAACTTTGCCGGGTGAAACTGAACCTCATCATTCATTACATTATCGAGTGCAGGTTTGCTCAGTTCGTCCATTTTACAAAACCACTGGAGGGAAAGCCGCGGCTCGATCACGGCATCGGTCCGCTCAGAATAGCCCACTTTGTTGGGCATATCCTCCAATTTTACCAGCAACTCCTGTTTTTTTAGATCTTTTATGATCAGCTTGCGGGCTTCGAAGCGGTCTATCCCCACATAGTGTTCTGCTTTCTCAGAAAGCGTTCCATCGGGATTGAGCATATCAATAATTTCCAGGCCGTGTTTTACGCCCAGATCGTAGTCATTCGAATCGTGCGCAGGGGTGATCTTCAGGCAGCCGGTGCCATATTCGGGATCAACGTAATCATCAGCGATAATCTTTACTTCACGGTTTACGATTGGGATGATGGCCGTCTTGCCAACCAGGCCGGCATATCGCTCATCATCGGGGTTTACGCAGACCGCCGTATCGGCCAGGATGGTTTCGGGTCGGGTGGTGGCAATGGTTATAAACTGCTCGCTCTCTTTGATCGGGTAGCGAACATAATAGAGTTTCGACTGAACCTCTTTGTGGATCACCTCTTCATCACTGAGGGCCGTCTGGGCCGAGGGGTCCCAGTTTACCATCCGCTTGCCGCGATAGATATATCCATCTTCGTATAGCTGAATAAAACAGGTAATAACCGCTTCGTACAGGTCGTCTTCAAGTGTGAACCGGGTGCGCTGCCAGTCGCAGGATGCGCCAATGGTTTTGAGCTGCTGCAGAATGATTCCGCCATGCTCGTCGGTCCATTTCCAGGCGTGTTCCATGAACGCATCGCGTGAGAGATCGCTCTTTTTGATTCCCTGTTTTCGAAGTTTCTGCACCACTTTTGCCTCAGTGGCAATCGATGCGTGATCTGTCCCCGGCACCCAGCAGGTGTTTTGTCCCTGCATCCGTGCCCGCCTGACGAGCACATCCTGGATTGTGTTGTTGAGCATGTGGCCCATATGCAGCACGCCCGTAACATTCGGCGGTGGAATGACGACCGCAAAGGGATCTCGATCATCGGGTTCCGAATGAAAATAACCGTTCTGCTCCCAGTAAGCGGTCCATTTTTTTTCAGTTGATGTGGGGTCGTAGTGTTTGGGTATGTCTTCTGTCTTTAGGTCTTCAGTACTCATGGATAAAAATTAGATACACGAAATATGAAAAATGGTCTGTCTACAGGGAGTTCCAAATTGATTTCTGCATTCAGAGACCAATGAAACGGCAGCAATACAGGTATTACTTCACCCGGTTCAGGCGCACGCCAAAATGCCCATCACAGTTGTGAACGTGTGGAAGGGTTTGATAGGCAAATCCATCTTCCGTCAGTACTTCTTCAGGCAGGAATTCGTCGAGGCTTTCAAGTTCAAAATTGTCGTACCGCTCCAGGAACTTCTGAATCTGCTCCCAGTTCTCTTCAGGTTCGATGGAACAGGTGCTGTACACCAGGCGACCTCCCCGTTTTACGTGGTTTGCGGCCTCATCGAGGAGTTCCTCCTGAAGTTTTACGGAATTTTCAAGTTCTTCCTCCGTGCGCTTCCATCGCAAGTCGGCGCGCTTGCTGAGTACCCCGGTACCGGTGCAGGGGGCATCCAGAAGGACGCCATCAGCCAGTTTCAGGTCAAGCTCCCGTACATCCGCTCTTCGGATTTTAATATTTTCAGCCATGAAGTTCATGGCACTTTGCGCGAGCAGCTCCAGCCTTTGTGAGTTGATATCAACGGCAGTAATAGATCCATCTGCATCCATCATGTCGGCCATCACAATACTCTTTGTTCCGGGAGCGGCACAGAGGTCAAAAATCTCTTCTCCGGGCAACGGTTCCAGGATCGTAGGGGCAAAACCGGCTGCGATATCCTGGATATGGCAAAATCCGCGTTTAAGCCAGTCTTTGGCAATAAACGGCTGAACGCTGTCAACTTTAAAATAACCGGGAAGCCAGTCGCTCATCTCGAAGGTGATACCGGCTTTTTCCATCCGGAGCTGAAAGTTGCTGGTTTTGGTGCGTAGATTATTTACCCGAACATAGTAGGCCGGACGCTGGTTATTGGCCTGCATAAGCTGAAAAGCTTCCCGTTCCCCCATGCGCTGTACCCATCGTTTCACCATCCACTCGGGGTGGGAGAAGGTTGTTGCCACAAGCTTGGTGCGGTCTTTAAATGCAGGCTTTGGCAAGTCGGGCATATCCCGCTGTATATTTCGCAGAATTGCGTTAACAAGGTCGCCGGATTTTGACCCAAGGCGCAGCTTGGCAATATCTACGGATTCGTTTATGGCTGCATAATCAGGCGTGCCATCCATAAAGAGCATGTCATAGAGGCCAAGACGCAAAATGTTCTTGAGAACCGGTTTCATTTCATCCATCCCGATGCTCGAAAATTCTCCAATAATAAAGTCGAGATAACTCCGCTTTCGCAGGATATTCTGCACGTACTCGCGAACTTGTGCCCGCTCCCTGGGCTCCAGATCATTGGCATCAGCATAGCTTATGGTCTGGCTCTCATCAAATTCCACTAATATATCAACGCTAACGGATCGTGCAGTAATTTCGGTTTCCAAAAGTAAGCTCTGTTTTTTCGGTTATTTATTTAATTCGGTCAATACCCATTCAATGCACAGCAAAAAATGAGTCAGTCAAAAGGCCGGGATGTCTCTTTATAGAAAGAAATCACCGGCCACATCCCGGGATATTTTTGCGGAATATCAATGGCTCAAGGATTTTGACAAATAAAAATAAAAGATAATGTTTTGGAACGCCTTATGCTAACCGGAAAGGGTCGGGCCACGGCTATGTTCCAGGAGAACGGTTAAATGTGCAGCTGGTGTGAAACAGCAGGTTACAAACAGAAGATATCAATGATAAACCGCATGGATTTTAAGGCCAAAAGAATAAACATGGGCGCAGATGAACTCCCCAATTACATGAAGAACTTCGTTGATTTTTGAATGTGAAGTAGCTAACTTTTAAAGCTTTCACAGACAAAGATTTTCTACGCGTAAATCTACGGACGTAAACGATAGAACACAGGACCCGAAAAAACAGAATGAATAAAGGAAAGATAGCCCAGGTAATTGGACCGGTAGTAGACGTTGACTTTGATAAAGGACAGCTCCCCAAAATTTTAAATGCACTCTATGTAGACCGCGAAGATGGATCACGCCTCTACCTTGAGGTAGCGCAGCATCTTGGTGAAAACCGGGTGCGAACCATCGCGATGGACTCAACCGACGGCCTTATCCGGTCGCAAGAGGTCGTGGATAGTGAAAGTCCTATCAGCATGCCTGTGGGCGAAGATATTCGGGGGCGACTGTTTAACGTGGTGGGTGAAGCGATTGACGGAATCGAACAACCGGAAGGCAACGACAGATATCCCATACACCGGGAAGCTCCAAGGTTTGAAGATCTCGCCACGAGTACGGAAATACTTGAAACCGGCATTAAAGTGATTGACCTTCTCTGTCCGTATGCAAAAGGAGGGAAAATCGGGCTCTTTGGCGGAGCCGGTGTTGGAAAAACGGTTTTGATTCAGGAGCTGATCAACAACATTGCAAAACAGCACGGCGGGTTGTCGGTTTTTGCCGGTGTGGGAGAGCGTACGCGTGAAGGAAATGACCTTTTGCGGGAATTTATTGAATCGGGTGTGATTGATTATGGCGACGAGTTCAAGCACGCAATGGAAGAAGGTGAGTGGGATCTTTCCAAAGTTGATAAAGATGTCTTGAAACAGTCTCAGGCCACACTTGTATTCGGCCAGATGAACGAGCCTCCGGGAGCCCGTGCCCGCGTAGCATTGTCAGGATTGACGGTTGCCGAATATTTTCGGGATCAAGTTTCGCCCGATATCCTTCTCTTTATTGATAATATTTTCCGATTCACACAAGCCGGATCTGAAGTCTCTGCACTGCTGGGTCGTATGCCATCGGCTGTGGGATATCAGCCAACACTGGCTACTGAAATGGGGGATCTCCAGGAACGAATTACATCAACCAAGGATGGATCCATTACCTCGGTTCAGGCAATTTATGTACCTGCCGATGACTTGACGGACCCGGCACCTGCAACAACATTTTCTCACCTTGACGCTACAACTGTATTGAGCCGGGCGTTAACACAGATTGGTATTTATCCTGCGGTTGACCCGCTTGATTCAACCTCACGCATCAATGACCCGAAAGTTGTAGGTGACGATCACTACCGAACCGCTCAGAATGTAAAAGAGCTACTTCAAAAGTATAAAGATCTCCAGGACATTATTGCGATTCTTGGTATGGATGAGCTATCTGATGAAGATAAGCTGGTTGTCTCTCGTGCACGCCGCGTGCAGCGATTCCTGAGCCAGCCGTTTTTTGTAGCTGAACAATTCACGGGTCAATCCGGTGAGTATGTGCAAATTGCCGACACGATCAAAGGATTTAAAATGATCATGGAAGGGGAGTTAGACCATCTGCCTGAAAATGCTTTCCACCTCGTGGGTACAATTGAGCAGGCGATAGAAAAAGGAGAACGATTAACTGCAGAGGCTGAGGCGTAGCAATAAATGGCAACGACAAATACGATACACGCGCAAGTTCTGACGCCGGAAGGATCGAAATTTGAAGGAGATGTTCTGAGTGTAACGGTGCCGGGATCTTCCGGTTCGTTTCAGATGCTCCATAATCACGCACCGATTGTCTCATCGCTCGATGTCGGGCCTGTGCTCATTCAAAAAGAGGATAACACGGTTCAGGTTTATGCCGTAAGCGGGGGATTTGTTGAAATGACAGGCAACAAGGTAACTCTTCTGGCTGAACGTGCTACTGAACCTGAAGATATTGATCTGGAGTCAGCCCGAAAAGAGCTGGAAAAAGCAAAACAGAAAGTATACGAAACCTCCTCTGATCCGGAACAGGTACGTCGAGAAATACGAATTGCGGAAAATTTGATCAGTGTTGGATCAAATTCGTAGAAAGTAAAGGCAACTAATAAAAAAAAAGCTCGTATGCCCTCGCGGTGTTCGGGCTTTTTCTGTTTTAAGAGCCCCCGAAGGTAATAGCTGATGTCATACGGACGAAATTGTGACTATCGCTTACAGATAGCAGAGAAAGAATCTAACAGACAACCATTCGCTAATTTTTACTATATTCAGTCCCTATTCAATCGTCTATAACGCATAGCCGAAGCCGTATTCACTACAATCCAAATCCAGTTCAAAATCTATGACTACCCTATACAAACGACTCCCAGCATGGCTTTTTCTTGCTTTTATGCTAATCTCATGCGCATCTACAGAACAAATACAGAAACAAGAAACAAGTACTGATCCGGCAGATCGTTTTGCGGAACAGAAAAAAAACACGATTGCTCATGAAGGGCTTTTCACGGTTTATCAGGATACGACTGATGGCTCCACGAAACTGGAAATAAAAAAAGCGCAGCTTGATAAAGAATACATATACTTTGGACTTACGGCGGATGGCGTCACGGATGCCGGACAGTTCCGTGGTGCGTTCCAGGATAATAAAGTCTTTACCATTCGGCGCTACTTCGATAAAATTGAGTTCGTGGTAAAAAATACCCGCTTCCACTTTGATGACGAGAGCCCCCTTAGCCGTGCCGAGTCAGCCAATATCTCGGATGCTACACTGATTTCAGAAAAAATAGTGGCGGAAAATGACAGCACAATTATCATAAATGGTGATCCGATATTTTTAAGCGAAGATATGAACCAGGTGAAGCCGAGTCCATCTCCCGGCGCCAATCCCCGGAGTTTTTCCCTTGGCAAGTTAAGTTCATCAAAAACGAAATATAGCTCAATTAAGAGTTACCCGGAAAACATAGCGGTTGAAGTGGAGTATATATATGAAAATCCACAGCCGGTTAACGGCGGCAGCAGTGCAGTGACCGATGCACGGTTTGTATCCATACAGTTTCAGCATACATTTATCGAGATGCCGGAAAACAGCTATCAGCCCAGGTACGACGATCCGAGGGTTGGCTATTTTATGACGCAGCAGGATGATCAAATCAGCACCAGTGCCACACCGTACATGGACTTGATTCACAGGTGGCACCTGGAAAAGAAAAATCCGGAAGCGGAGTTGTCTGAACCTGTAGAGCCGATCGTTTGGTGGATCGAAAATACCACACCTGAAGCGTTTCGGGAGACGATCAAAGAAGCTACACTTGCCTGGAACGAGGCGTTTGAAGCAGCCGGTTTCCGTAACGCTATTGAGGTAAAAGTGCAGCCGGATGATGCCCAGTGGGACGCCGGCGATATCCGGTACAACGTCCTGCGATGGACTTCATCACCAAACCCTCCATTCGGCGGGTACGGGCCAAGTTTTGTAAACCCCAAAACGGGTCAAATCCTGGGAGCTGACATTATGCTCGAATGGGTTTTCTTCTCTAATGTATTTCGTTCAGAGGATATCTTTACGATGGACGCATCTGCAGCAGAAAATATAGGCGAGGCGATGAATCCGCACTACTGCAGCTATGCGGGCCACATGCAGCAAAACAATATGTTTGGTATGAATGCGCTTCAAACGATGAATTACCCGGAGGACGACCTGGAAGGATTTCAGCACGAAGCCTTGACAATGCTCATACTCCACGAACTTGGGCATACGTTTGGCCTTAATCACAATATGCAGGCAAGTACACTCCATTCACCCGAAGAGATTCACAACGAAGAGCTGACATCTACCGTAGGATTGACAGGATCTGTAATGGACTACTCTACCGTAAATGTGGCTTCTGATCCGGAACGGCAGGGTCATTTTTACGACACGAAACCAGGCCCATATGATATCTGGGCGATTGAATTTGGGTATTCACCTGCACTGGAAGATGAAGAGGCTGAAGAGGAACGGCTCGATGCAATTCTGGCCCGATCCACTGAGCCGGAACTGGCATTTGGAAATGATGCCGATGATATGCGGAGCCCGGGAAAGGCGATCGACCCACGGGTGATGGTAGGCGATATGTCCAGTGATCCGATTGCTTACGGATCAGAGCGAATTGAACTGACGGAAACCCTGATGGATAACCTGGTTGAGAAGTTTAGCAGGGAAGGGCAGAGCTACCAGGAACTCCGAAATGCGTTTATGACGCTGATGGCCTCGAAACGTTCTCAAACGGGAGTCTTTTCACGATATATCGGCGGCGTGTACAGGGATCGTGCGTTTGTGGGGCAGCCGGGTGCAACCATGCCATTTACGCCCGTTAAGACGGATAAACAGAAGGAGGCCATGAACAGACTGAATGACTACCTGTTTGCACCCGATGCCTTTGAACGGTCGCACGAGGTTTACAACTACCTCCAGATCCAGCGCAGGGGGTTTAATTTCTTCAGCTCAACCGAGGACCCTAAAATTCACGATTTGGTTCTCTCCATGCAGAGTAATGTATTGGCACACCTTCTGCACCCGGTTACAATGCAGCGTATAACGGACGCACGTACCTACGGGAATAACTACAATGTGGCAGAGGTTGTTGGTGATCTTACATCAGCTATTTTTGATGCGGATGCGTCTGGTAATGTGAACACGTTCCGCCAAAATCTACAGGTTGAGTATGTGGGCCGGTTAATCGCTGTTTTAAAAAGTGACGATCATGACCGGATTGCCAAATCAGCCGCTCTTTACAACCTGGAATCCATTCGGGATATGATGAATTCCAGACAGGGCGCCAATACCGAAACGAGAGCGCATACCGCTCATGTGAAACTGGCTATCGACAAGGCACTGGAACTATAATCCAGGCGCCTAACGGTAGATATGATGTTAAAAGAAGCCGATCCTCAGGGGTCGGCTTTTTTTTTAAGAGCTTTTGGTGGTATTTGACAGATTTTGGAATCGAACTGAAGTTAGCAGACAGTATCGCAGATCATCTGTTTTATCTACCCGGTTTTCATTCTACTGATGACGTGTAGTAGAGTGCGAACTGTTTGGGTTGTTAGGGCATGAAGCCGATGGTAGCGAACAGATGAGTGAGAATCCAGTTTATTATGGGGGAGAACGACCTGGGTATGGAACTTTTTTTCTACAATATATCGTACTATTTATTTAAGTCGATCTAAAAGAGGTTGTCATTCTGAACCCTGCATTCCCGGGGCAGGCTCGATTCAGAATCCCCACTCTTTAATCAAGCTTGGATATATCGCATCTGGGAGCAGGGGGGATGACTAACTGAGTTTAGAACTATCCTGAATATGGTTCAGAGACGTAACTGATCATCCCCCATTGCCCCTACTCCCGTGGGGATCCCTCGCGGGAGAAGGGGGGACACTCCAGAATAAACTCAATATATTACCAAAAATTTTTGGGTTCTAAATTGATACCTCGCGGGCTCTGCCCCAAGGTAGTTCATTGAATCAAAAAAACCTGAGTTCAAGTAATAAGTGCAACACGAAAAGTAACCCTGAGGGGCGCGCCCCTCAGGGTTTTCGGCCAAGCGGCTTATATTCGTATTATCATGCAAAAATACAAACAACTTGACCTTAACGATCGTCACAAGATTAAAGCTCTACTCGATGCAGGCCACTCTCAAACTAAAATCGCTGAAATTATTGGAGTTCACAAATCAACCATCTCCCGAGAACTTGAACGTAATGTTGCGACCCGTGGTCGCTATGCCAACGAGTATCGCCCGGAGGCAGCTCAACGGAAAACCAACAACCGCCACAGCGGCAAACGCAAACATATTCGGTTTACTGAAGATTTAAAGCAACAGGCAACCCAATGGTTGTGTGAGGAAAAACTGAGCCCTGAATTAATCAGCGGACGCTGGAGCGTGCAGGGAGTAGACGGGGTAAGTCATGAGGTGATTTACCAATGGATTTGGCGAGGTAAACATCGGAAGGATTCCGCCACCAAAGACCTCTACCGCCACCTCAGGCATGGGCGTCGCAGGCGCAAGCGAGGCAACTATCACGACTCCAGGGGGCATCTGAGCGACCGTGTCGGTATCAAAGAGCGGCCTGATGTCGTTGACGATCGCGCCCGCCTTGGAGACCTTGAAGTCGACCTAATGGTTGGCAAAGCCCATAAATCAGCCCTGGTCGTCATCACCGATCGGGCGACGCTTCTTACCCGTCTTAAAAAGATCACCAGCCGTCATGCTGAGACCACGGAGATGGCCATTGAGGAAAGCCTGGCCAGGGTTCCCAAGTCATTTATCAAAACCGTAACCGTTGATAACGACAAGGCCTTTGCGAACCACCAATCGCTGGCAAGAAAACTCGATGCCAATGTGTACTTTACCCGTCCCTACATGTCCCAGGATAAAGGGACAGTTGAAAACAGAATTGGAGTGGTCCGCCAGTTCTTTCCAAAGGGTACGGATCTGCGGGATGTATCCGATCGGCGTATAAAAACCGTTGAACGACACATCAACAATCGACCTATTCGAAAATTTGATTACCTTTCACCTATACAGCAAACCCTAAAACACCGCGCTGTTGCATTAGTTACTTGAACTCAGGAAAGTTTTGACGGTATCCATATTTTCAATAAGTTTATAATATAAACATGTTTAAATATAAATCTTTGATATGGATCAAGAAAAATTTGATAAAAAAGAGGCACTTAATGTAATAGAGGAGATGGTGAACTCCGGCCGGTACAAAATGAAAAGGGAAGCGAAGTTTTTTCTTTTATGGGGTTGGATGGTATTTGCGGCTGCAATCATCCAATTCTTTTTAGTACTCGCCGAAATCGATAATAGTTGGATTGTATGGCCGGCTTTAATGGGCCTGGCATTCATCATCTACCTGTTGATGGTGAATAAAACAAAAAGAGAAGGTGGATCGAGTACCTATATTGATCGCGTAAATAAATATTTATGGCTTGGCTTTTTTGGCCCGCTTCTCATAACCATTTTAACCGGCGTGTTTATCAGCTGGGCGGCTGCTTACCCGTTTTTTATGGCTATTTATGGGTGGTCGGCAATCGTATCCGGGGGACTTCTGAAATTTAAACCTTTGGTTAACGGCGGCATTGTTTCCTGCATTTTAGGAGTTGCTACAATATTTGTACCCGGCATGTATATTTTGCTGATGCTCGCACTGGCTATTTTTGCCGGATTTATCATTCCAGGCCATGCATTAAGCAGCGTAAAAGCATGAAAGAACTCGATCCAATACTCCATTCCAGGCTTCGACTGGCGATCATGTCATTATTGATCACACATGACGAGGTGACGTTCCCCTTTGTAGTTGAGAAAACAGAGGCAAGCCGTGGCAATGTTAGTGTTCAGATTACAAATCTTGAGGAGGCGGGCTATCTCGATGTAACCAAATCGTTTGAGGATAAAAAACCGAAGACAACGCTCACCATCACCAAAAAGGGAGAGACGGCAATGGAAGTATATACCAAGGCTCTAAAAGAGTATTTGAACCTGTAAATGAAATCATCCAAGTCATCGGATGAGTGTAAAAGCTTTAATATTAAGTTCCATGAGTATATCTCAATCGATGACCCAATAAAAATTTTTATCTGAACCTATGTATTTTTTTCATGACACCGTCGGATTTATTCATCTTCTATCAGCAATTATCTCTATGATTACCGGGACGATGATCCTGGTAATGAAAAAAGGAACCTTAAATCACAAAAGAGTTGGCTATGTTTATGTCGCAGCAATGGCAGCGGTCCTTATAACTGCCTTTATGATTTACCGGCTTTGGGGCGGATGGGGGTTATTTCATTATGCGGCGGTGGTGAGTTCAGTCACATTATTAGGCGGAATGATGCCCATTCTATTTGAATATCCAAAAAATAGTTACATCGTATTCCACTTCAGTTTTATGTATTGGTCTGTGATGGGCCTTTACGGTGCCTTTTTTGCAGAGTTAATGACGAGACTACCGAGTTTAATTTATGATGGTCCGCCGGATGCTTTGTTTTTCCAAATTTTGAGTGTGACGGTTGCATTGGTCATGGCACTTGGCGGATATTACTTCTACAGAAACAAAAATCGGTGGGAGAGGGAGTTTCGTAAAGTGAATGCATGAGTGATCCAGACATTCAACTCCGATGAGAAAGTATACAATCTCTTGGGAAATGCAATAACTGTCATCGGTTGAGTGTTAGTAATTGAAGTTTCTATTCGAGCATTTGTATTCATCCGATGAATCCGCTGTGTACAGTTGTACCCTTCAACCCTTTTGATTTATCGTTGTTGTTCTTCACGAAATATCAAAACCTCTATGATCGCCACCAAAGATATTGCGGCCTTTGCTGCTGAGCGCTTATTAAAACTTGATTTTGAAGGCTACTCCCATCACTATCTTCTTGGTGAACGGGATCTCAGCTTTCCGGAGGCCACCCGTGTATTGGGTGAGGCAATTGGCAGACCGGATCTGAAATACGTCTCCCTGTCTTACGAAGAGGCTAAACAGGGATTGATGCAGATAGGATTTTCGGAGGATGTGGCCGATCGCTACAACGAGTTCATGAAAAGCCTTAATGAAGGCAAAATAACCGGGCACGCCGGGCGCACCCCGGAAACCACTACACCAACCTCGATCGAGGAGTTTGCACAGCAGTTCGCGGGGGCATATAAGCAACATTAAAAAACACTTTTTGAATAATGTATCATGTGCCACTTCCTTTCCTGCTAAACCACTGGTACAGCACCGGTACCACCAGCAGGGTCAGCAGGGAGGAGGAAATCATGCCTCCGATGATGGTCCAGCCCAGGGGCGACCATAAACTGGTTGCGGAAAAAGTGAGCGGCATCAAACCCACGATGGTGGTTGTGGTTGTGATCAGGATGGGGGCAAAGCGGATTTTTCCGGTTTCAATGAGGGCTTGTTTGACGGTTCGTCCCTCTTTTCTGAGCATATTGGCGTAATCCACAAAAATGATGGAGTTATTTACCACAATACCCGAAAGGCTGATAAATCCCACAAAGGCGAAGAATGAAAACGACCAGCCCGACAAAAACAACGCCACAAAGGAACCGGTAACGGCGAGAGGAATGGCCGAAAAGATAATCAAAGGCTGGCTGAAAGAGTGGAACTGAAGCACCAGGATGGCAAAAATTCCGATCAATGCAATGATGAGCAGCTGGGCCAGGTCGCCAAACGACTCCTGCTGGGTTTCATATTCTCCGGCAGCATAATAACGGTATCCCTCAGGCCATTCCAATTCATCAAGCTGACGGATAATTTGTTGGGTGATGGCACCGGTTTGATCCGGGTTGGTCACGTTGGCCGTAACCGAGGTGCTCCGGTCCAGGTTGTAGTGAATAATCTGCGCGGTGGAAGATTCATAGTGAATATCGGCGAGCTGTTTTAGCGGAACCTGGTTTCCCTGCCTGCTGCTCACGTAAATTTTCTCGAAATCGGTTACCACCGGATGATCGCTGAAGGGCAGACGGACAACGAGGGGATATTCTTCATTGTCATCAAAGGTTGCTTCATCCACGAAAAGTCCGCTCATGGCAGCCCGTACCGTTTGGTCAATCTCCAGCATGGAAACACCGTACATTCCGGCTTTATCCCGGTTCACGGAAACCGAAAGGTCGGTTTTGTCATTCGAAAGCGGATTGTCCACATCCTTGGTGCCGTCCGTGTTCCGGATGATCTCTTCCACCTGTGCCGATAAGTTGCGAAGGGAATCGAGGTTCTCTCCAATCACCCGGATTTCAATGGGAGCGTTGAAGGGGGCCCCGTTTTTGAGTTCCCTGAAGGAAATCATGGCATCGGGATAGGTTTCAAAAACAGTTTGGAACCTGTTAAGAGCCCGGTAAAATTGCTCAGGATCCCATTCTTTAAAATTTACCAGCACTTGTCCGTGATTTTTTTGAAACTCCCGGGGAATACGGTTGTAATACACCTGCGGATTTCCGTGACCGGCATTGGAAGTATAGTGATCCACATAGGCGGTGGTATCCAGCACCGATTCCACAAACCTGACCGCCCGGTCGGTCTCGTCTACATGCACGCCGTAGGGTGTATTGATATCAATCAACAACATGGGTTTATCGGCCGTGGGGAAAAAACTCACCCCGATAAAGGGAAACAGGGCTCCTGCTCCTGCAAAAAGGATTAAAGCGGAAATCAATACCGTTTTACCCCGCCGCAGGGCGAATTGCAGGGCCGGTTCATACCCCTTTCGGATCAGGAAACCAAGAAGCCGGTCGGCCGGGGTGTTTGTATCTTTGGCTGAAAGCGTTAATGTTTTGCCTGCCAGCACCGGGGTCAGTACAAGGGCGAGCAACAGGGAAATGGCCAGCACGGTCATCACGGTAACCGGAAGGGATCGCAGAAATTCGCCCGGACCGCTTTGCATAAAAGCCAGGGGTGCAAAGGCAAGAATGGTGGTCAGTGTGGAACTGATGATGGCATAACCTACTTCCGAAGTTCCTTTGGCGGCCGCCTCCAGCTGGCCAACTCCCATTTTCCTGAATCGTACAATGTTTTCTACCACTACAATTCCGTTATCCACCAGCAGGCCAAGCGCAATAACCAGCGATGCGATGGAAATCTGTTGCAGCCCGTAGCCGTAGATATCCAGCAGGCCGATAGAGATAATGATGGCAAGCGGTATCACGGTCATAATCACCGCAGATGAACGGAATCCGAGAAAAAGGAAGATGACCAGTCCAACCAGGACGATACCCTGCAACAGGTTCAGGAAAAAGTCATCAATGCGGCGGGTTACGGCGGTGGCGGCTTCAAAGGCGACCTCCAGACTCATATGTTCCGGTACAAGCTCACGGGTGGCTTCCAGCTCATTCTGAATGTTTTCCACCACCGAAACAAGGTTTTCCCCGGCGTTGCGGGTGACCGATAAGAAGATCGCCCTGCGGCCATTGTGCCGGCCAATCCAGCGGATGTCTTCGTGAGCGACAAACACCCTGGCAATGTCCCGAAGATACACAATGCCGGTTTCGGAAGAAGTGATAACGGTGGACTCGATATCGCCGATGCTGTCGTACGAACCGCTGGTTTTGATGGTGAGAGATTTATGCCCGGATTTGAGATTACCTCCGGGAATGTTGGCGTTATGGCTTCGGAGCTGCCGGAGAACCAAACCCAGAGGAATATTTTTCTGAGACATTTTTTGGAAATCAAGCGAAATGCGTATCTCCTCCTCCGGGTAGGCCTCAATGTCAGCGTTCTGAACCCCGGGAATATCTTCAATCCGGTTTTGCAATCCCTCTGCCACCCGGTACATATCGAGCCAGGGAGCTGTTTCCGAAATGAGTGCAAGCTGCATAATCAGGGTCCGGTCTTCGGGCTTAAACTGTTCGGCTTCCAGTTCTTGCATATTTGCAGGCAGTTCGGGGCGTACAGCATTCATTTCCCGCACGATTTCGTCAAATTTTTCATCGTAATCGCCGCCGTACTCCGACTCAATTTGTATAACCGCCAACCCCTCGATAATGCTGGTGGTTATTTCGGTGATCTCGTCAATTTCATCAATTGCGTCTTCAAGGGGATCTACAATCAGCTCTTCCATGTCTTCGGGACTTGTGCCGGCAAACACGGCGGTGATGACATAATTGGGAAGTGACAATTCGGGGTCTTCCGACCGGGGCATGGTTTGGTAAGCCGTAATGCCAACAAGCAGAGCCAGCAGCACGGCGATGTACACAAACCGGTAATTTTCGATGGCTTTTGCTGGGATTTTCATCGGGACATTCTGTTTAGTTTGATGAATAGATGGAAATTTTTATGCCCGGACGCAGGTAGGAGGCACCTTCGGTGATCACCCCGTGTTTAAAGGCAACGCCGGTTGTGTCGATGGTAAAAAAGTCGTTGCCGATATAGTCCGGCGTAAGATCAAGTGGTTCTGCGGTTCCGTTTTCCAGCGGGACGAAAATTCGGGCCCGGTGTTGTCCGCCTTCAACCATAGCCTGAAGTGGTATCCTGTAGTAGGGCTGGCTTGAGGAAGGAAAGATCATCGCTTTTCCAATAAATCCGCTTTTCAGTAACGCGCCCTCTGACTCAACTGATAATTCAACTTCATATGTGCCGGTTCGCGGATCTGCTGAAGCGGGAACTTCGGTGACTGTTGCATTAAAGGCCCGTCCGGGATAGGCATCGAAATAGACTTCGGCTTGATTCCCGTTACGGATGCGCAACACGTCTTTATCCGTAAGGCCGGTCTTCAGCAGGTAGCGGTTGCCGCGGGTGATGCCAATCCGGTACACCGGTGTGCCGGAGGTACTCAATTCCTGCTCCTCGGCATACTTTTTAAGTATCACACCGTCTCCCGGCGCCGTAATACTCGCATGTCGGCGGTTGAATGTTGCGATTTCGTATTCGGCTTCAGCGATTTCAAGAGCGGTCTCTGTGTCTTGAACCTGTTCCAGGGTAGCGCTCGAATCGCTGTATAACCCCGTGATTCGTTCCAGGTCACGCCGGGCTTTGGCCAGCGCTTCCCGTGCCTTCTGCACCTGCGCGTCAATTTCCACAAGGTCCAGAGATGCGAGGGTGTCGCCTTCCTGAAAAGAGGCGCCCTCACTGAAATTCAGGTGTTCAATAATTCCACCGATCAGAAAGGATAAGTTGGTCTCGGAGGCGGTTTCCAGCCGGCCGCTGCTCTGTACGGGAATGGGACTGGTCTGTACAGCAAGCGGTTCAACCCGAACAGGGACGGTCTCATTTCGGTCGGCTGACGGAGGTTGACTGTACTCTTTCTTACATCCCTGTAAAATGAAAAGCAATGAAAGAAAGGTGATTAAAATGGTTGATGAGTTCATGATTGTATTCGGTTTTTAATTAATCAGGTGATGGGGTTAGTATCGGCCAATGGCCTGTTCCAGTTCGGCATAGGCTATCCTGAGATCGTATTCGGCAATGGTTTTTTGCAATTGTGCATTGGTGAAGCTGGTACGGGCATCCAGGAATTCAATCAGCAGGCTGCTTCCCTGCCGGTAACGGTTTCTAACGATCTGGAACCGGTCGCGGGCACTGTTAAGTGAGCTTTCACTTGCGGTCAGTTTTTTTTGTGCGGCACGATAGGCGGAAAGCGCATTGATGACCTGAAGCCTGATCTGATCCTCAAGCTGCCGGTAGCGGTTATCCAGTTTCTTAATTTCAATGCGCCGTTGCTGAATTTCTTTCTGGTTTTGAAATCCCTTGAACAGATCCCAGCGCAGCCCAAACCGGATGAACCAAAACTCATGGTCTCTGAAGGAGTAGCCATAGCCCTGGAACCCCAGATCTGCGGCGGCGAAAAGTTCAGGCAGGGCATCTCCCTGTTCCAGCTTCAGCAATTGCCGGTTCGCCCGGATGCCCCGGTCAACCTGAAGCAGCTCGTTGCGGTTGGTAAGAGCGGCCGCCTCCAGTTGTTCAAGGGTGAAAGCGTCATCCTGCAGCGGCGGGAGGGAATCGCGGCGGACCGGGGTATCAAGCGGCCGGGTCAGCAAGAAGTTGAAGAAAGAGAGGGCATTGGCGCGGTTCTGTTCGGTTTCGGCAATGCGGCTCTGCAGTTCACTGAGTTCAAATTTAGCCGATGAAACCCGGTCGCGGGTGGCCTTATCGTATATAACCAGGTTTTGGTTGAACTCAAGCAGTTCCTCCAGCAATAGCCTGGTGGATTCATGAATCTCCATCAACTCTTCGGTTTTTAAATAGTTGAACCATGCCGCTTTTACTTCTTTGGTCAATTCATTGATGAATGCCTGCCGGCGGGCTTCACGAGCCGAAAGAAGTTCCTTTTGCGCTTTGTAACTGTAATAAATGTCGGTGTTGAACAGGGGCTGCATAATCCGCAAGCGGGTTTGCTGGAAGCCATCGGGCAGAATGGGTTCCCGGATGGTGCCCAAATTTGTAGGCAGCAGATTCTCTCCCGCCACATCGTTTACAACCGAGTGAACGGGGTTGAGCAGATCACCCACCGGCACATCAATGGTTCGCCCGCCATCAGCCAGATCGTAGGTGGCTTCTAAATGGATGTCGGGCATAAACCGTCCGCGGGCCCGTTCTGCCTCCAGGCTTGATTGGCGCACGTCCAGGTTTTCCTCAATCAACGCCCGGTTGTTCTGAATCGCTATTTCAATATATGTGTCCAAAACGGTGGATTCCTGTGCTGAACCGGCTGTTGAATAAAAGGCAGTGAAGAGAACCATTACCGATATCCGGCGAAGTTTGCCGGATAAGCCGGAGCTCAATGCAAAAATGAAAGGTGTTTCCATGATAAACAGTTTTAATATTATAAACATCGTTCAGTATCATTCAAAAAAATTACAGGTTCTTCAGGGTGTTGTTAAAAATTTCCAGGGCATCAAACAGCAGTTGTTTTTTGTCGGCATCCGGGTACATTTGCATTCGTTCTTTCACATAGAGGGATGAAATGCCGTGTACCTGGCTCCAGATCATAAACGAAAGCGGGTCCAGTTCGTACCCTTTGAAATGGCCGGCAGCCTGGCACTCCTTCAGAATATCGGTCAGCACCTGGTGATTCTTCTTGCCCTCCGCCCAGTTTTCTTTATCAAGGCTGCGCATGGGATCAGTCATGATGAACATCAGATCGTAGTACGCAGGCTGCTCGATGGCAAAGGTCAGGTACACCTCCCCGAGCTTGAAAAGACGTTCGAGCGGATCCTTGACGGACCGCACCCGGCTGAAATACTCGAAAAACAGGTTAAAAGCCCGAACGCTGAGCTGATACAGCAGTTCATCCTTGTCTTTAAAATAGAGATAGAGGGTTCCCGGACTGTACTCAATTTCTTCTGCGATGGCCCGCATGCTGGTGGCTACATAGCCTTTCTGGCGAAAAAGTTTCGCCGCCGTACTCATGATGAGCTCCTTCAATTCCTGTTTTTCGCGTTCTTTACGTTCCTGAATTCCCATGTGTAAGTGATTAATTGAACAATAACAAACTAATGAACACCGTTCAGTTATCAAAATGGTTTTCTCTAATGGATACAGAAAAAGAACGAATAGAGTGAAACACGACACAGGGACAAATGAAGAATGGCGTTTCCACTGGCATTTCGCCCATCTTTTTTATACAATGGCTAAAAGCACTAAATAAAAAAGCACTCCCCGCTGTCAACTGAGGAGCGCCTTCATCATAAATCATACTGCGATGATGTATGTTGAGGTTACGAATATGATTTTGACTATTCCGCTATTCCGGAATTGTGAATGTTTTAAGCATGTTGGCGCTGGCCGGGTCAGGAATTTCGGCAATCCACGCGTAATCGCCCGGTTCAAAATCGGCATGAATATACGCGGTTGATCCTCCCGTCATTTCCATGGTACCACCCATAAACTCCGCACCCTGTGGCGCGTTGTTTACGAGGCTTCCCGGTTTTGACCAATTCATCCACTCAATCACAGATTCGATCAATTCCTGATCGCTATTGTCACTCAGTTTCACAAGCTGAACGTTGTGTCCGAGCAGGTGACCATAACTTGTCTGATCTTCAAAAAAGACCTCAACAACTTGTGATCCATTTTCAGGATTTCCATCCACCTCAATTCCTTCTTTGGAGGAAATGGTGATATTCATATCCGGTTCCGGCTCTTCTGCACCCGACTGTTCATCAGTTACGGTCAGTTGTTCCAGCATTCCCAAATAGGAGTGGAACTGCTCGTTTTCGTCTTTCACATAGCATTCCACAATGTACTCTCCAGGCTCAAGGTGTACCGTGGTTTTGGATGTCTTGCCGTCAGCGGTGAAGCCAGGCCCGCCCATGGGTGGAGCACCCGGATCAAAAAACCAGGGCCCTTTCTCAGAAACGTGGGCTACAAGATTGTCAACAAACTCCCCATACTCTATTTCGCCCGAAGCATAGGGATTGTACTCCACCTGGAACGGTTCCGTAACTCCCTGGAACCAGTGCTCGAGCAGCGGTTCGTCGGCTGCCTTTGCGGCTTCGATGGCTGCCTCAGGAACTTTATAGATCACAAAAAAATGATCCACATGCGATGCGTTGTTAAACTCAAACGTTGTCCAGCCGGATGAGATCGATTGGGTATCCATCTCAAAAAGATGAAGATTTTCATCGTGGTTGTGAGTAGCTGTAACTTCCACAAGCTTCTCATTAGGTGATTCGTTTGATGTTATATTTTCATCGTCGCAGCCAGAAAACAGCTGGGTCGTTGAAAATAATAACATCATCATGCTGGTGTAGAGAATTGTATTCTTGATGACATAAAACATAATGATAAAGGATTTGGTTAAATTACTGTTTGTGATGATTTCGATTGTTGAATTAACCGGCAGCCAGTTGACTGCCTTTCTAATCTGATCTCAAAATAGACCCCGGCTCTTTCCTTCCTCTTTTTTAGTTCTTAGATTGTCATCTAAGACTTTAGTCTGTATCTACATGAATCAACTCAACATCCTTGGACCGGCAGAACTGCGAACGCATGACGGCAAGCTGGAACACTCGTTTCTTGCCGGACCCAAGCGATTGTTTTTGCTCTCCTTCCTATTGATTAATAAAACGACCGGTTTTCAGCGAAGAGACAGAATTCTTCCCCTGCTTTGGCCGGAGAAAGGACAAAAGAGTGCACGGAATGCTCTCAGCAACATGCTCTATCATTTGCGTAAAACGCTTGGCAAAAATTGTATCGAAGCCAGGGGCACAGAAGAACTGAGGATCGATAAAGAACTTTTTGAGTGCGATGTTTTTGCTTTTGAAAACGCAATTGAGAATAGTGACTGGCAAAAAGCATTGACCCTATACCGGGGCAAGCTGCTGGAAGGTCTTCACATTCCGAAAGCTTCAGCCGAACTCGATCAATGGCTTGATACTCATCGTAAACACTACCATAATGAGTATTTGAAAGCCGCAGAAAAGGCAGCGCAACAATTTGAGAGCAGTCAGCAGTACAGAGAGGCTGTAACGTACCGGAAGATCCTCTACCGTGAAGATCCGTTCAGCATAAAAAAAGTTAAAGACCTGTTGCGCTCACTCATGTATCAGGATAAGCAATCTGAAATTGCTGAGATTATAAACAGCCACGCTACCCAAATGGCCAAGGAGTTTGGTGAGAACCCATCGGCAATCACAAAAGAGCTCTCTGAGTTTATTGAGCAGAGTAAACCTGAAATCGCAAAGAAGAAAAAGCATCTGAAAGCCACGCATGAAAACTCTGTGGCTGTGCTGCCATTTGATGTTTTGGGAAACGACGAATCTACCCTGCATTTTGCCAGAGGTTTGCACAATGACCTTCTGACCCGACTCTCTGCCAACAGACAACTATCGATGATATCCAGAACATCTGTTCTTCGATATGAAGACAGCAATCAGGCGATTCCCGAAATTGCTCGTGAACTGGGTGTACGAATTATTGTTGAGGGGTCGGTTCAGCAGATCGAAAACAGAATTCGTCTTAATATTCAGATGATTGAAGCTGAGACAGAGGACCATCTCTGGGCAGAAACGTTCGACCGGGAATTGACGACAAAGAATATATTTGATATTCAAAGCGAACTGGCCGGGCGAATTACCGATAGCTTGGAAGGACGGTTTACCAAAAAAACGACGGACCAACCCGAAACGGAACCGACCCAGAACCTCGATGCCTATCTGCTGTACACCAAAGGACGGTTTCATCTGAGTCAGCGCTCAGAAACCGGTATTACGCAGGCAATCAGCTATTTCAGGAGGGCAATTGACGAAGATAAAGGCTATGCGCAGGCGTGGACCGGCCTGGCGGAGGCTCAGATCCTGGCGGAATGGTACAACTATCCCCAGGAGTCAACCCATACGGATGCGATGGAATCGGCCGTTAAGGCGCTTTCGCTGAATCCAAAACTTGGTGAAGCACATACTGCACTTGGAATCATCTATGTGCGCAGGCAAAACGGGCCCGATGCCCTTCGTGAATTCAAAACGTCTGTGGAACTACAGCCCGGATATGCGGAAGGTCACAACTGGCTTGGATGGATGAATATGGTTCTGGGACGGCTTGATCAATCGATTGAACCCGCAGAAAAAGCAGTGACACTTGACCCCCATTCGCCCTACACGCGGGTGTACCTGGGACAAATTTACCTGGCCAATGCCCATCCGGATAAAGCACTGAAAGAGGTACAAACTGCGAAAAAAATTGAACCGGAATTTGGTGTTATTCACTTCATTGAGGGACTGACCCTTTACCACCTGGGCAAATATCATGAAGCTGAACGTGCCCAAAAAGAGGCCCTGACGCTTTTAACTCCGGACAGCTCTCCCTCTTCAGCAGAGGTGGTTGCTTCTCTTGCAATCATCCACAATAAAAAAGGACGAAAAAACCGGGCCCAAGAACTAATCAAAAAAGTTTTACAGGCAAATGATTATGCATCTGCCGGTTTCGCTTATGCTGCACTGGGGGAGCATGATAAAGCGTTTGAGGCATTTGATAAGGTAGAGCACTGGGGCGCCTTCACAACACCAACAATCCGGTACCTCTATCCTGATTTTTTATCAGAAATACGACAAGACAACCGATTTGAGAAAGTGCTAAGAAGTGTAAATTCAGGCTGGGATATCACGTAGATCGAAGCTCCAGCTTCGATGGCTATGCAACAAACAGCTAAACATAAAGCAAGTTTTAGCTTTAATAAAGTTCAACATCCAGAACAAGATGAGCTGATGCTAAAAAATATCCGGACCACTCGAACGGGGAACTTCGAGTTGCTTTGGTTCAAAATTCTGATTGCAACGCTGTTTGGTTTTAGCTGATATGAACGTTTGAAATTCGGCAGGCGTGCTAAAGGCATCCATTCGGGAAAAAAGGCCTTGTCCACCGTAGCCTTGCGCAGGAGGGAATCGCCAACCGAAGGGGATTGTCATGAATTTGTTGGAGTTATATTAAAAAGTTATTCTTTAAGGCGACAATTTTAAACGAACGTTCATTAGCTGGGTATGTCAAGAGAATACATTATTTATGCAGACGAGTCTGTAATTAAGGGGAAATATTATTCAAATTTTTACGGTGGTTTGTTAGTTTGGTCGACCCATTTGAACGAGGTTACTAAAGCACTTGAAAAGGCAAAAGAAGAGCAAAATTTGTTTAAAGAGATCAAGTGGCAGAAAATATCGAGCGGGTATCTTGATAAGTATAAAACGGTAATGAATCTGTTTTTCAATCTTGTAGAAAAAGATCTTGTTAAGGCACGAATTATGTTTACTCAAAACAGATATGTTACTATCGGTCTGGAGGAGTATCATCAAAAACATGATTATTTTTTACTGTATTACCAGTTCATCAAACATGCGTTTGGTTTGCGTTATTCTAATCCCTCAGGAAATGAGCTGAAACTGAGGATATATTTTGATCGCTTGCCGGATACGAGGGAAAAGGCAGCTCTTTTCAAATCTCATATTACTAGTACCGTTACCACATAATTTATATAGTGAGATTTGTGAGGGAAATCTCTTATTTGACGGCCATTTACCCATGCCTTCGCCTTACTAATTAAGTGGTAACGGCACTAGTCTTGAAAAATCTCCCGAATTCCGCAGGCAGAGAATCAAAATCAAGGAAGACCAGATTGCGGAGGTCAGCTCTCACAATCATGTGTTGCTTCAATGTATAGATATCGTTTTAGGTGCTATGCAATTCCGGTTGAATGATAAACACAAAAGAAAACCAAAAGGAAAGTGGAGGAGAGGCAAGCGTACGATTGCGAAGGAGAAACTCTATAAATTAATCAACAAACGGATTAGAAAAATATATTCCAATTTTAATATTGGAATTACTACGGGAATTGATGGAGACAGGCGAAATTACTGGAATCACCCTTACCGACATTGGCTATTTATTCCCTCAAATTACAGGCAGGACGATTCAAAGACCAAATAATGAAGCCCCGCAGTTGCTATGAAATTTCTTTGGATTTCGTATCCCAGGTGGAACCAGAGACTTCGCAACATGCAGGGCTTATTTAAATATACCTTGAAGGCATTTCTAAGTCAAGAAAACGGTTTTAAATACTATTTGGTATGTATGTATTGTTATGAGCTACAGACAAAATCAAATCGCTTGGAGCGCATAAAAACCCCTCGACTGCCGAAAGATAAATTCCTGAATTATTGATCTTTTCCATGATATTCGATAAATAAACGTATCAGAATCAATCAATCTAACAAATCTACTGCTCGATGAGACAACCAAAGCTGTGTCTATTCCTAACCACCTTCTTATTCACTTTCACATCATTAAATCTTCAAGCCCAATCCTGGCAATCGTCTGTAGATAAAAATCAAAACCGTGTGGGGCGAGTACCTGCATCTTGATAATGTTTTGGATGCCTACCCGCAGCCGATGATGGAGCGGGAGGAGTGGATGAACCTGAACGGGTTGTGGAAGTAAGGAATTCTCCCGGTCAACAGCCCCGTGGCAACCAGGTGAATGAGCCGGGCGGAAAGCCGCAAGCAATTCTCAGATTTTACCCTGTTCAATTCTGAAGCCGGTCTATAACTTGACGAAGGGGTTCGCATGTTGAGTCCAGTTTCTGCTGAAGCATCTTATACATTTTACGAGGTGTTATTTTATGAATTGGACTCTCGGCCTGTTGGCTCGCCTTGATTTTCAGAGGTCAGTAAGACAGGGAATGTATCGTCCAGGTTATTATTTTGCACAAAAATGCAGACTTTTCCTACCCTGGAGAGCTGATCGATTTTAGCGGCATGCTTCTCTTCTTCACCGGGGGAGGTAACTTTCAGCCCCAGCATGACAAGATCGGCCTCAGAGCTATATGTCGTAAGAATATCCGTGAACGACCGCCCATTTTTTATGATGATTTCACCCTCCGCCTCAATCCGGGCTTCCTTTAGTGATTGTTTGATCGATTCGGCAAAGAAGCGCTGATCTTCTTCATGATCAATCACTTCCCGGATACGGATGTTGGCATGTTTCCACTCGGGATTTAGTGTAAGCATATACGAAAGGATCAGCATGAGATCCCCATTGTTTTCCGCCCCGCTCCACCACACATCAATATACCGGTGATTGTCAACTTTCCAATTTTCGTGATCGTTGAACTTTGCCAGGATAATGTTTTTTCCAATCCTTGAAAGCGAACGGATGATTTTGAGCTGGTTGCTGTTGGCCTCTCTATCTTCCGACCATCCAAACATGATGGTATTGGTTTTCAAACCGGAAATACCGTGACCTCTTGAGATATTCAGTATTCCGCTGTGTAACGAGTCCACCTCATGTACCTCGCAAAAGGCATCAACACCGATCCGCTGCACTTTTTGGATCATCCGATCTTTAAGCACTTTCCTCGTTTTACGAGTCGGTTCGCCGGCGTTAACCAGTAGTTTAGATATCGAAAAAATCCCCCGGTTTTGTCCAAATGCCGCCGCAAGTTTCACGAGTTCAATTCGGTCGGAGATATCCTTGACAAAGAGCAGAATGATAGGCCGCCAGTTTCGCTGTTTTACGTGGTAGTGATTCATTCTCAGCAGTGAAAACCGGGCAATCTTCATCCAGAGTCCGGCATTTACATCACCCCACTGTTGCTCAAGAGACTTTTTCTTAAAGTAGAGGTAACAGCCGGCTTCCAGTAAAAATGCAAAAGCAAGGGCTATGGGACTGATCAGGTACATCACATACAAAGAACCAACAGCACCTAAAACCGAAACATACCACGGCACATTTACGCTGGGACGGAATGAGGGCTCTGCAACCAGCTTTTCAGTTGCTGCAACGATATTGATGACCACGTAGAGTGTTAGGAACAGTACGGTTACGAACTTTGCGGCTGTATTTAAATCGCCAAGAGCTACAGCGGATAAAGCGACAGCACCGGTTACCCACGTGGCGATGGCCGGCTGCCCGGTTTTTGTTACTTTCGACAAAAATTTAGGTGCCAGGCCGTCCATGGATAGCGATTGCAATACCCGCGGCCCGCTCAGCACGCTACCGATGGCCGATGATAGGATGGCACCGCAGGCGGCGGGATAGATAAAGAGTCCTCCCATAAACGCAACATCCGACCAGGTTCGCAGCCCGTAGGATTCATCTGCCATCTGTTCAAACGGAAGCACGGCAGTGATTGAAAGCAAGACCGGGATCAGCAGGTAGACCGCAACGCCTGTGAGAACCGAGTAAATAGTGCCCATTTTAATCGATTGGCCGGGAGTCTTCAGGTCACCGCTCATTGCAATACCTGCAAGAAAACCGGTAACTCCGGGAAAAAATACCGCAAATATAATCCAAAACCCGCCATCCGGAACCGTGCGGTAGGAGGCGGTCAGTTCAGGCATTCTGAGCTCATTCATAAATACACCGGCCATCAGTGCCAGGATAGATATCACAACAAGAATCAGCATCGGTACCTGGAATTTTAGCACAAGCTCAGCACTCTTCCCGGAGGCAAACGTAATAGCAATGATGATAATGGCCGTCATCAGCGGTATAGCGTATTCAGGCAGGGCTCCCCAGGCTTCTATCGGCCAAAAAAGAAGGATCAGTTCCGCAAGTCCGAATGCATAGAACGTGATGCTTAGCGTCCGGCTAATATAGAAGGCGACCCCAATAGCACCGCCTGTTTCAAGACCAAGACTTCTGGAGATTAAATAGTAGACGCCACCTACGCCCACCTTTATGTTGGTTGCGATAGCGGCGGCGCTCATACCGGTGATGAAGGTAATGATGTTGGCAAGAAGTACAATTACAATTGTGAGCGGCAGCCCAACATTGCCAACGACCCAACCAAACCTCAGGTACATAATTAACCCCAGGACGGTTAGTGTACTCGGAAGGTATACCCCCAGGAAGGTTCCGAATTTCTTCTTATATACATCCTGATTTTCAGCCATGCAGATATATGGGGTACGCTACGACAAGCAGATGAAGAACGTAGATTGGAATTATTTATAAAAGAAGGGAAAAACATACAATTATCTGGAGAATAAAACATCCTCCTTTTGGATAAAATGAATGTAATAGAATTAATTTGGTCATCTGTTGCATATGATCCGCATACAGATCGATACGGTTTGAATGATTTGAACACATGTTTCTGCTCTGCCTTAGATATATACCTGTGGTTTTCGAGCGGCATCTCAATGAAAAATGTGGGGCTCTCCAGGAATCTTTATCCATTTGTGATAAAATAAAAGATTTTGACTACTATACTTGTCGAAATGGACAATCGAATAAAACATCAAACAGCACTTCTATTTTTCAGCCGCTCAGCAGTGGCGGAGAGCCGTTGCAAGGAGTTTGTAAGCCGCAGCGTTACGAAAAATCGGGAGGTATCCAGTCTCCTGCACAAAAAATCCCTGGAGACGGTCCGCCGGTCCGGCTTACCCTATTTTATTTTTGACGAATCCCGGCAGGTGGGCAGCACGTTTGGTGAACGCCTTACCCATGCGGTTCAGTCGGTGTTTAAACAAGGCTTCGATTCAGTTATCGCTGTTGGAAGCGATAATCCTGCTCTCGGAAATATCCAGTGGAATGAGATTGTAGAATCTCTTGAGAACGAACGCGCCGTTCTCGGTCCAACATTTGGCGGTGGGTCTTACCTGATCGGATTGACGCATTCGATGTTCAGTCCGGAAAAATTTGAAGCGTTACCCTGGAAAACCAACGGCCTGTTTGATGCATTAGCGCTGCAGCTCTCTATCCAACGTGAATCCCCCCTCATACTTGAAACAAACCGGGATATTAACTCCAGCCGAGATGTTTCCTTTTTTCTTTCCGGACGATTTACCGGAATTTTAGCCTATTTTCAATCCCAGCTCAGGAAGATCTTTTCTGCAGTCGCCCTTGTAGAGTATCTGGGAGTTCTTATCTCACCTGTTCTATGGCATTCCACGTTCAGCCGCCCGCCTCCCTTGAAGTGATCCTTCAGTACGTCCTGGTTTTTCCTGCACCATTTTCATATGGCTATGCAGTCTTACAGAAGATGAAAAAAATTCATCCCAACCGGGCGTTTACTTCGTATACCAAGTACAATCTCAACTAATTTCACCATCGGTTTTGCCATGAAAAGAGTACTTTTGCTTTCTTTTATTACCATTCTACTATCTGTTCCGGCGTTTTCCCAGTCATCTCTACAGGTTACACTTGTTGAAAGCCAAACATACCAGCCTGTGGAAAACTACTCACTGATTGTTGAGAATAGCGATATAGGATATCGTGAATCATTTATAACGAATGAGAATGGTCAGGTTTCGATCCACGGACTTTCAACGTCCGGCAGCTATGTGGTGCTGGTGGAAGGAACCGAGACCTATTTTGAAAGCCAAAGTGAAGAGGTTCAGCTGAAATCAAATCGTAAAACGAGCGTGCTTGTGACACTTTTTGAACGAAAGGAGGGAGAGCTTGATGAAATAACGGTTCAGGCACGATCCACTTCCATCAACATGGTGGATGCGCAGGTGGCCTCCGAGCTCTCCTCCCGGGAAATCGAATCTTTGCCTATCGAAGCCCGGGATATCACCCGTGCACTTTACCGGCTTCCTAATATTTCGCAGGCCACAGGCTTTTTCCCTGAAGCACCAAACGTTGCCATTAACGGGGCCAACTCCCTGTTCACCAATTACCAGATCGACGGGTTCGATAACAATGAAAATTTTCTCGGCGGCCAGCGATTCCGGGTACCGGTGGGCCTTACGCAAAACATCACGGCGCTGACCAATAATTTCAGTGCCGAGTACGGCCGGACGAGCAATGGTGTGATTAATATCACCACAAAATCGGGCAGCAATGATATGAATGGGGAGGTGTTCTTTATGACACGCCCCGGCCCGCCGCTCGATTCATCATCCCCGTTTGCCCAGCGCGACCTGAGTGGGAACCAGGTGAAGGATGGATTTTCGCGGTATCAGGGTGGATTTTCGGTTGGAGGTCCGATTAAAAAGGATAAAACGTTTTTCTTTCTTAATGCCGAACATATGACTGACGTGAAGGACAACCTGCTGAATGTTCCGGAACTGGGAGTGAATGAAACGGTGGATGGCACCAATCATTTCACCTTATTGAGCGGCCGGCTGGATCACAACTGGAGCAGCAATTTTCGGTCAAATTTGAGGGTAAATACCGGTATTGTGAATATTGAACGCCAGGGCGGCGGCCTGGATGGCGGTGTTACGTTTGCCAGTGCAGGTAACCAGCAGGACCGCAATTCCGTTATGATTGCAAATCGCAACACGTACTCCGGCAATGGCTTTATTTCTGAAACGGGGTATCAGTATGGCCGTTTTCGCTGGAATTATGCCAACCCTGAACTGGATGAAGCGCCCAATGTTACCGTTCTTTCGCCGAACGGGGAGACGATTGCGCAGCTGGGTCACCCCGGGTTTGTGTTTGATGACACAGAGAATACCCACCAATTTCAGCAAAAATTTACGTTTTTCCTGGGAGATCATACTCTGAAAGCCGGGGCCGATTATCGTACATCTCACTTTTCGCTAAAAGGCGGGGGGAATCCTAACGGCAGCTGGCTCGTGCAGCTAAACCAGCAGCAGCTTGAGGATCTGCGAAGCAGCGGGGTTGATCAGGATCTGCGTCCGCAGGATCTGCCTTCCGATGTTGAAGTCGAAAATTTTAGCATCGAACTGCGGCCGAATGCATTTGAAAAACGGCAAAATCTCCTCAGTTTTTATCTTGAAGATCAGTTTTCATTTAATAGCAAACTCAACATGAACGTTGGGATGCGCTACGACTACGATAATCTTTCAAAAGCGGGTGCATCCAGCGGGGATTTTAACAACATCGCACCGAGAGCCAGTCTCAACTACCGGTTGACTGACCGCACCAGCATACGTGCAGGATATGGTATGTACTATGATAAAATTCTCTACACTGTTCACAGCGATGCTCTTCAGTTCAGCTCCACCGCGGATGATTTTCAGTCGCAGCTTGGATTGTTAATTGACCAGGGAATTTTACCCTCTGATACCGATATCGAGCGGGTTACCAACGAAGGAAACCTGAATGGAAGTGTAGCGGATGCTGATTATTTGCAGGGGCCGGATCGCGCCGAGCTGCAGGATCAGCGTGCGTCGGTATTCAGTAATGAACTCCGCATTCTGAACCCGAACGGGCTTGATAATCCCTACTCTCACCAGTTTATGCTTGGATTTCAGCATCAGCTTGGCCAAAATTCGCTGATCTACGTGGATTTGATGCACAACCGCTCGTTTAATCTCTATCGACTGCGTGATTTGAATGCTCCCGCTCCGTGGCCCATTGAGCCTGGAAATGTTGACGTGCGAAGCCAGGCGGAAGCGGATGCCACCCGGCCGACTCCTATCTTCAGGGATAACCAGGGATTTTACACACCCGGCCCAAATGGCGAGCGGCTGCGGGGAGTGGCACGGAGCGTCATTATGACGGAAACCGAAGGACGATCCAATTATTATGCCCTGAACCTGACGTATGACCAGTCGCGCGGTTCCGGTGACTTGTCGTGGCGGCTGATGTACACGCTGTCTTACCTGGAGAACAATACGGAGGACATTAACTTCCGTGCGATGGATGCGAATAATTTTGAGCAGGAATGGGGGCCGGCTCTTAATGATCGTCGACATATGATAAACGGGATTGTCAGCTATTTTCCTGTCAACGGGTTCTCAGTTTCTGTTGCAGGGCTACTTCAAAGCGGACTGCCGGTCAACCGCGTGGCGGATGCCTCGATCTTTGGAACCACCGATCTGAACGGGGACGGCCGGTCATTCTCCCAGCAGTTTGTCGGTAATAACGATCGCAGTCCCGGGCTGGACCGAAACAGCGACCGGCTGCCGTGGTCAACTGTGTTCGATCTGAATCTGCGATACCTCGTAGATATAAACGAAAACCGTTTTGAAGTAGGGGCTGATATCTTTAACCTGTTCAACGCCGAAAATCTGAGTGGGTTCAGCGCCAATCTAACGCAAAGCAACCAGATCCAGGTGGGCAGGCGTGGACTGGATATCCGTAATGTGAGCCCGCCGCGGCAGTTTCAATTTTCATTGAGATACCTGTTTTAGAGTTGTGTTAATTCAGCAAAAAAATGTCGCATGCAAGTCATCGGATGAGTCAACGATGAATTACATTTTAATCATAAGTGGTTTAATTCCGAGGCTGTCCAAAAAGGGCGTCATCCCGTACTTGATCCGGCATGACGAAATGAATAGTAAAAATGCAAAGCCACGCCCTTTTTGGACACTCCAGAATAATCTCAATATTTGACCAAAAAATGATGGATTCTAAATTGATACCTCGCAGGCTCTGCCCCGAGGTAGATCATTTTTCAGAAACAACTCATCCGATGACTACAGAGATGCACGACACGTTATGAATGACAGGACACTAAGGGAGGAGTATCGGAACTGTACATCGTCCGTAAACAGACATTCCCATTCTCTTTCAAAGCAGCAAAAGAAGTACGATACACACGTTTTCCGGAAATAAATGAATTCCTATGCCAGTTCGATCAGTTCGAAATTTAGTGATCTGCTTACTATCGATCTGCTTCATGTCCTGCAGTGGTCAAGTTGACAATGACGCGGATCCGCGTGAACTCTCCTGGCAGGAGATTGAACAGGAGGCCAGGGGAGGAGATCTCACGCTCATGATGTGGATGGGAGATCCGCTGATCAATGATTACATGAAGACCTATGTCATCCCAAGAGTGAACGAACGCTACAACATCGATCTGGAGATCGTCAGCGGCCAGGGGACCCAAGTGGTCTCTACCCTGATGGCAGAGCTGGAAGGCGGCCGCCAGACCAGCCAGGTCGACCAGGTGTGGATCAACGGGGAGACCTTTTTCCAGCTCAAGCAGATCGATGCCCTGTTTGGGCCATTTACAGACCAACTGCCCAATGCCCGGTACGTGGATTTCGATAATCCATTCATCGGCAAAGATTTCCAGCAGCCCGTAAACGGATTTGAAGCTCCCTGGGGAAATGTGCAGTTTACCCTTATTTACGATGAGGCCAATCTTCAATCACCCCCTCAATCATTAAACGAATTTCAGAAGTGGGTTGAGGAAAACAGGGGCAAATTTACCATCCCGACCGACTTTTCCGGCATGACACTTCTCAAATCCTGGATGATCTCCCTTGCGGACGATCCATCGGTATTTCACGGGGAATTTGATGAAGAGGTCTACCGTACATACAGCCGACAGTTATGGGATCAGTTAAAGGAGATGAAGCCCCATTTTTGGCGAGGAGGAGAAACATTTCCAAACAGCATATCCCAACTCCATCAACTTTTTTCAAGCGGTGAAATTGCTTTTACCATGAGCAATAACGACAGTGAGGTGGATAACAAAATTGCCGAAGGACTATTTCCCAAAAGGAGCCGCGCATACGTACCGGAATCGGGTACAATCCAAAATTCACACTACATGGGAATACCCAAAAACTCTGCGAACAAAGCAGAAGCGATGGTGGTGATCAATTTTCTGATGTCGCCCGAGGCACAATTTGAAAAAATGAAGCCGGAGGTGTGGGGCGATGGGACCGTTCTGTCGATGGAAAAACTTCCGGACGAATGGCAGCGGCGGTTTGCTGATATTCCCGGCAGAGATCGTGCACCCGACAGGGAAGAGATTCGAGACAGAGCCCTGATGGAACCTGCACCGGAATATATGATCCGTATATTCGAAGATTTCCGCAGTGAGATCGTAAACTAAGAACAAAGAAACTGACAGAAAGAGGAGCCTGGAAGATTTCTCGAAAGTTTGACACTCGATTGTTAAGACCGGAACACGTTAATTTCAATATGACTAAAAAACTTCTCATCACCCTGTTTATAGCTGGATGCCTGGTGCCGCTTGGGCTGGCCATCGGGTATTCCCTGTTGTACAGCGTAGGGCTGGCCGGCCTCCTTAGCAACGGTGTCACGTTTGAGCATTGGATCGCACTTTTCCGGGGCGAATTTTTACAGTCGATCTTGTATTCCGTTTGGGTGGCGGCGGCATCCACTCTGCTTGCCATGGGCATCTCCCTGACACTGCTTTTTACCGCGCGGCGTTTGTTCAGGTCGCGGAATCTTTACCGCGCTCTTTTCCTGCCGCTGACCATTCCGCCGATTGTGCTGGCTTTTGTCATTTTTCAGCTCTATTCCGGTTCGGGCCTGTTTTCACGCCTGGCGTTTCAGATGGGTTTCATTTCTGAGATTCAGCAGTTCCCCGTGCTGGTTCAGGATCCGTACGCTACAGGCATTATCATGGCCCATGTTTTCCTTGTCTTTCCATTTTTTCTGCTTGTGTTATTGAATCTATACGAACACGAAAAGCTTGACCAGATCGAAGCTGTGGCCTCATCACTCGGTGCCGGGAAGCGAACCATTCTGCTTCATCTTCAGCTTCCTGTATTGCTGCGCGGTATGTTTCCGCTGATTGCACTCTACTTCATCTTTTTCATGGGAGCTTACGAGATTCCCCTATTGCTTGGGCAGTCATCTCCCCACATGATTTCCGTGCTGATACTGGAAAAACTACAGCGGTATAACCTGGCAAATATTCCCGTGGCACACTCGATGGCGGTTTGGTATGCGGTGCTTTGTATTGCAACAATATCGTGGCTTTTTTCGCGATACAGGCAGAAGGTGGCGGTATGAGCAGGCGACTTCTATCGGGGTTTATTCGGCTTAGCTTCATCATTCCGTTCGGGCTGCTGCTATATCTCAGTTTCTCTGCGCAATGGTACTATCCTTCTGTTATTTCACACTCATTTACAGCAGAGCATTGGGCGTGGTTTTTAACAGGAGGGTCGGAATTACTTCGAAGTGCCGGGCTCTCGGTGATGCTTTCGCTCACCGTGAGTTTTTTGGCCACCACAGGCGGTTTTTTTGCAAGCCGTGCCGTAGCCTATTACACGACAAGTCGGTGGTGGCTGGTGTCGGCCTACTTTCCGTATGTGATTGCACCGGTGGTCTTTGCCGTTATGTTAAACTACTACTTTTTGCAGCTTCATCTTTCGGGAACACTTCCGGGTGTAGTGCTTGCCCAGCTCTTTATTACCTTTCCCTACGCGGTCATTTTTTTCTATGGATTCTGGAACGAGAAGATCCGGGATCTTGAGAACCTGGTCGCCACCATGGGAGGCGATTTTAAAGTGGCTGTGAAAGATGCTATTCTTCCGTCGGCAAAAGGGTTGCTGGCCGTCTGTTTCTTTCAATGCTATTTGATATCATGGTTCGAGTACGGGCTCACCCAGTTTATCGGCGTGGGCAAAGTTCAAACCCTCACCATTATGGTGTACCGGTACGTAAGCGAGGCGAATCCTTACCTTGCGGCACTGGCCGGTGTGCTGCTTGTACTGCCGCCGCTGGTTCTGCTGTTTGTGAACCGTAAATTTTTACTACAAAAAGTGTGGAGCGTATAGATGATTGAGGCCAAAAATATCACTAAATCATTTGGTGATGAAAAGGTTCTGCGGGATGTCTCCTTCACGTTTGAACAGAATAAAACGCTCTCGATCCTGGGGAAGTCTGGCAGCGGAAAGACGACCCTCTTGAAGATCTTTGCCGGACTGGAGAGTAAGTATAGCGGTCAAATTTTTGTTGACGGCCGGCGAATGGATGACGTGAAACCCAAAGATCGCGGTGTGGTCTATCTCTACCAGGAGCCCCTCTTGTTTCCACACCTAACGGTGGAAGAAAACATCGGGTTTGGGCTCAGAATCCGGGATGAAAAGCATGATATCATCAAAGAAAAAACGCTGGAAATGGTGAACCGGCTGCAGCTGAACGGGCAGGAAAAAAAGTATCCCGAACAGCTGTCGGGCGGTCAAAAGCAGAGGGTGGCCTTTGGCCGCGCATTCATCATTCATCCGACTGTACTTTTGCTGGATGAACCCTTCGGAAGCCTCGATCCGGAAACCCGGCTGGAGATGCAAACATTGTTTGTGGAGATTTCACGGGCCGAAAAAATTACAACCCTTTTTGTTACGCACGATCTGAAAGAAGCGCTCATGACCGGCGATCGTTTTGGGATGATGCAAAACGGCGTACTTCACCTGTTTGAAAGCCGCGAGGCGTTTATCAATGACTCTGGCAGCGGTGTGCAGGAGGAACTGAAATTTTGGAACAAGATAACGCGCCAGCACGACGAAAATCGATCCAATTGAAAAAGAATCAGTAATTTATTGTCAATCCATTCGGAAAAAGCCAGGGGATAGGCGTCAATTTTAAAAACCGTCCGGGTATTCACGATATTAAATCATAAGTAGATTCAGTCCGTGGCTGACCAAAATGTTAAAGATTATTAGTCGATAAATTGCGGCGACTGCGCCCGTGTCGTTCATTAACAGCCTTCATATAATTCAACACGGCAGAGACATCCTCTGCTTAACTATATCAAAGTCAATAGCATAGATTATGAACAGATCAATTGCCGTTTTTTTAGGCAGTGCATTTGAAACATCGATTCCCGAAAAGCTGAACCTCGAACAGACGACTGTAGAGACGGAGTGGGGACGCCAGGAAGTTTACGAGACCCGCAATCAATCGGAGCGCAAAGCCTACGTACTGGTACGGCATGGCGTTCCGCACCGTCTTTTGCCCAACCAGATCAACTATCGCGCTCAGAGTGCAGCACTGAAGAAACTGGGGTGTGGAGCCCTGCTCATAAATAGTTCCGTTGGGGTGTTGGACCCGGATCTGCCTCTCTATAAACCGATGCTGGTCACCGACCTGATGATGCCCGAAAACCGGCTGCCGGATGGCTCCACCTGCACCATGTTCCCGGAGCCGTCGGAGAGTCAGGGACACCTGCTGATTAAAGAGGGCCTTTTTTCGAGGGAGCTAAATCGTCAGCTTGCTGATCGACATGAGACAATTTATCTTGATAATGAAGGCGTGAACTTTGTCTATGCCGGCGGTCCACGAAGCAAAACACCTGCCGAGAACCGGATGTGGGCACAACTTGGCGGACAGGTTAATTCAATGACCCTGGCCCCGGAAGTGGTGCTCGCCAATGAGCTTGAAATTCCGTGTGCAGCTCTCGTTGTGGGCGCCAAATACTCCGTTCCCGGGATCGAGACACCGCAGAGGGAGGGCATTGCAGAGTCCCTGGTTCAGGCGCGGGAGGCCACTGAAAAAATTCTGATCGATTTTATTGAGCATGGAGAACCCGTGCCGTTTGCCAATCAAATCTATCGCTACTAAATGGAGATCAGCCCCAATCAAATTGTTCTGATTGCTGAAAAACATGTCGCTGGTTTTAGGGCCACGGGCGATCCGGTACCACTGTCCGGCGGAAACCTGAATTTCATCTGGAGAGTGGCGGGAACCCCTCATAACGTCATCGTAAAACATGCACCGCCCTATATTGCCGGGCAGCCCGATATCCCGCTGGACCCGCAGCGCATCCATTTTGAGGCAAAAGCACTTCAGCAGTTTTCTGATGACGGTAAGCTCCATCCACTGAAATCAGACCACATCAGCCCGCCTGAACTGTATCATTTTGATCAAGAGCGTCATCTGCTGATTATGGAAGATGTCGGCAACAATGGTGGAATTTTCAGTGGTGATCTGGGTGCAGACCATGATGAACGGTCTGCATCCCTTGGGGAGTTTATGGGCACTCTGCACCGGGAAACGGCCGGGAACCCGTGGTTCAAAAAGAATTTTAACAACAGCGGAATACAGCAGACGCGACAACAGGTGCAGTACAATGGTGCAGAAGAGTTTCTTGTCAATGCCGGTATCAAACCGGAACAAAAGGCTGTCGATCATGCCCGAACTCTTGGTGAGAAGCTGCTGACGCCCGGAAAATGTATGGTGATGGGAGATCTCTGGGCACCTTCTCTGATCATCCAACAAAACAGGCTGCGCATTATTGACTGGGAGTTTGCGCATTTCGGTTACCCGTTCCAGGACACAGCGCATTTTCTGTCTCACTGTACGATGCACAAGGCTGCGGCCGGATCTAAAGCCCGGAAAAAGCGGGTTGAGGCAATTGCACGGAGGTTTTTGAAACGTTATCAATTAGCTTTAGGAGAAGAGAACGGCCTGCTGATGGACCGGGCGGAGCAGCACGATTTTAATATCCACTACGCGATGGAACTCCTGATCCGGACCACAGGTGCATTTAAATCGGGGTATCTTTTTGAGGATACTCCCGTCTCAGATCCCGTTATACAGCAGATTGTACACCGGGCATACGCTTTCCTTTTAAACCCCGATCGACACCCCGACTGGCCGTAAGGTAAACCGGATCTATTCTATTTGATAAAAGAGTGGAGGAAAATGCAGCCGTGATGTTTATCCGACACAATGAAACAGAGCGTTCGGCCGTTAGAAAAGATATTTATAGCATGAAAAGGGAATAGGTTATGAGACAATTTCTACCAATTCTAAGCATCTCGATTTTGATCTCTGTTCCGGCCTTCGGGCAGTCTGACAACCAAAAGCTTGCAACAGCAGCGGATGTTTTAGATGAGCTGAATACGGATTATAGTACGGTCGTATTGGCAGATACGCTGATGGATTTGAATTCCTCAACACCGAACAATGCAGACTCCTCCGCCGGCAGCAGCTCTTTTCGGAGCTTTCCTTGCCTGTCCGAAATGCCCGTACTGCAGCCTGACTCCTCACTCACCGAATCCATGCCCGTGTTGATCCCGCCTCAGGTTGACGATGAGATGATTCTGTGGTATAAAAATCCCCCTGGAAAATGTATGACAAACGATCCCGGGTCCGTAGAGAGTAAAAGGTACAAGTGACACATCGCTTAACACTTACGCCAGAGGGGAGCAGCAAAGCAGTTGCTCATATGAAGCCAAGGAGATAACCAAAAATTCATATCGTTTTATCATTTTCCAAAGGAAATTAATGGGGAGACACACGATAAAAAATCAGCATTGACGCGACACGAGTCTACTTAGAACATTTTAAACAAAGGTAACCCCGAATCGTCCACAAATTTCGGTTACTTTTTCAAAGTCAGGAGGGCCGGGCGGTAATTTAGCCAGCTCTTCAAACATCTCCTCAATCCCCGCGGGAAAGGCACTGGTAATCATTCGTGCTTTTTCGGTCCCGACGACCTTCCAGGCATGAGGAATGTTTTTTGGGGCAAACGCGGTATCGCCTGCCGTAAGCACCGTAGGTTCTCCATCGATCATAAGTTCCACCTCTCCCCAGATCACTCTGAATATTTCATCTTCATGAGTATGAAAATGAGGAGGAATACCGACTCCGGGTTCCACATTATCAACCCATTCAACAATCTGATTTTCGGTATCCTCACCCACCAATTTATGGGTTTGAATATCACCAATTACATTCAGGACTTTGCCTTCATCATCGCGCATGATCTTCGGATCTGGTGAACGGCTGTTACTTCCTAAAGCCGATAATTTTCCTGATGCGCCGGGAAGTAACAATGTTCCAACTCCTATACCTGTGTTGCGAAGAAATGTTTTTCTATTCATGTATCCGGGATTACTGTTGGGATTTATAAAAATATAATCGCGAATACGGATTGTGGAAATGGGAAAACCGTGGTAATTCCTTCGATTTTCGCTGCAGCTGCAGTCTAACCGCGAAGAGAGGAGGGAGTTGTACCGGTATGTTTTTTAAAAAAGTAGCTGAAGTAGTCGGGTGTGGAGAACCCAAGTTCAAATGAGATCTCCTTGACCGATTTATCGGAAAACTTGAGTTTGTGACGGGCCCGCATGACAAGTTGCTCGTCGATGAGTGCCTTGGTATTGGTGCTCAGTGTTTCCTGCACCGCTTCGTTCAGGTAGCTGGGAGATACATTCAGCAGTTGGGCAAACTCCTCAACCTTTTGATATTGGCCAAGGTGTTTATCAACCATTTTTTTGAATTTATAAACCAACGATTTTTTGGTGTTGTCTTCGGTGATCACTGATTTGATATTACACTGCCCATCGCAATAGACAAAAAAAGCATTTAACAGCGAAATAATGGCGTCATCTTTGTGATTCAGATGAGAGCCAATCAGCTCATCCAGCATTTCAAGCAGTGCATGCGTTCGTTTTTCGATGCCCGGAGCCAGATGTATTGTTGGAATTTCTCCATTGGAAAACAATCGAACCTCTTGAATGTGAAGATTGCGAAGCATAGGGTGATTCAGCGTTTCCCGGCTCAGGTACAGTGCGTAGCCTACAGATCCGCCTAAACCACCATTATCTATTTTCCATTGAGCATTTGGCATCAAGAAGAGTATGGTATTGGATATATTCTCAAGCAGGTGGCTGTTGATTTCCAGGCTGGATACCGTTTTCTGTATCCAGAGGACAATGGAGCGGGTATCCCCGGGTACCCTCATCATCTGGTCTGTGATAGGTGATATTGTTATAGACTCGGGATCCATGCCAATAGTTTACGATGTATCTAGGTGTTGTATAGAACCTGCAGGCTAACGTGTAAATAAGGATAAAAATATTGAATTAGCAAAATCAAAAAAGGCAATGGATACTGTAACAGACCTTACGATGCGGGCCAGATCATACTATATGTACAATTTTTCCCTGAATTCCATTGGTAATTTTCGCTTCATTCAATGAACCGCGAGGCGTTATGCTTGGCAGTGGGTCTTTGTGGAAAGGGGTGGAGCATCAGGATACGGATTATAAGCAGCAACGGATTTATAGACGCGCTCTTTTCTAAACCACCAAAAGTTGTATTAAATCGAAGTGCATTGGTTCTACCACTTTACCCGCTGTTGTGCGTAACGGGTGTTGCAGCCAGTTTTTCCCTGTAATTTTTCACCAGAACACGCGCAAAAGCTGCCTTGTCATTTCGCATAAACTCCATTTTTTCACCATCCGCAATGGTTGGATGGATATCCCTGAGGTGACGATCGCTCCAGGTTGCAAGTTCTACAAGAATGGGTGTCAATGCCAATCCTTTATCGGTTAAAAGATAGAGATTGGACTTTTTATTGTCCGGCCGTTTTGTTTTGATGATGATTCCCATCTCCTCAAGCAGCTTGAGCCGGTCTGATAAAATATTGGTGGCAATGGCTTCCTCACTTTCCGTAAAGTCTTTAAAGGTTTCATTGCCTTCGATTAGCATCTGCTTTACGATAACCAATATCCACTTATCACCCAGAACATCAAGGGCTGAAGTAAACGGGCAGTCGCATCTGAAATCCTGTCTCATATAAACTCTTCCTGTTAAATATTACTTGCTAATTGAAATTAATTTACAAAATAGCTTGCATATTAAAAGTTAAAACATAATATTGCTTTCAGATTAAAAGTAAAAATTAATAACCAAATGACAAAACCGTGAGTAATAAAGAAAAAGCCCTTGCTTTTATTGATGCCATTTCAAATCAAGACGAAGAAGCAGTTAAAACTTTGACGAGAGAAGACATCATTCAACACAATCCATTTTTCCCTGATGGCTTAGAGCCTATTCTTATGCATGCCCTTCCGGCATTAAAAGCTGCAGGAACAAAGGGAGACGTAATTCGAGTCATTGAAGATGGAGATTTTGTCGTCATGCATAACCATTGGACCAATGCACGTCCGTTTGGCGGCGATAATTTAGCAGCTTTCGATATCTACCGATTCGATAAAGAGGAAAAGATAGCAGAACATTGGGACGCTTTACAGCCCTGGGTTGAAGAAACCGCAAGTGGAAGAACGCAACTCGACGGAATTGTTGCGATCGATGATTTGGAAAAAACAGATGCGAACAAGGCCCTTGCAAAATCAATGGTGGAGGACATTTTGATGGGCAAAAACCCCAATAAGATCACCGAATACATCAGTACAGAGCAGTACCACCAGCATAATCCGGGTATAAAAGATGGTTTAATGGGTATCACAGAGGCTGTAGAATACATCACATCTCAAGGCAACATGTTCAGATATACTAAAATCCACAAGGTATTGGGCGAGGGAAACTTTGTTCTTACGGTGAGTGAGGGTGAATGGAACGACAAACCGAATGTTTTTTACGATTTGCTTCTCTTTGAAAATGGAAAAGCCATCGAACACTGGGATGTCATTCAGGCAATCCCAACGGAAGGATTAGCGAATAACAACGGAATGTTTGGGTTTTAAGACAACAAAAATTTTAATCATAAAATCATTTTCAAAATGAAAAAACCAATGTTACTATCAATTTTAGTACTTAGTGTACTTTTCATTGGTACCGCTTGTAGCGATAATAATGATGTAACAGTTACTGAGCCAACTCAAAAGGAGAAAGCCACCTCATTTCTTAGAGCCGTAAATGACCGTGATGTAACCTCCATAGAAGAATTAGTCACGGAAAATTACATTCAACACAACCCTTTTCTACCAACGGGTAGAGATGCTTTTGTGCAAGTAGTCACCACCGTATTAGCGGATAATGGCACAATGGTTGAAAATGTCAGAATAATTGAAGACGGCAATTTTGTTGCTATTCATAATCTATGGACCAATGCCGCGCCTTTTGGGGCAGACTCAGTCGTAACGTTTGATATCCTGCGGTTTGATGATAACGGGAAAATAGCAGAACACTGGGATGCTATCCAACCCTGGGAAAGTCAGACAGCAAATGGTAACACCATGATTGACGGTCCAACGAACTCTACGGATATCAATCAAACAGAGGCTAATAAAGCGTTGGCTGTATCAATCATCGAAGATGTTTTGATGGGCCAAAACCCGGATAATATCACCAATTATATCGCAGAGAATTACATTCAGCACAACCCTGGTATTGATAATGGTTTAGCTGGAATTCAGGCAGCTGTAGAGTATCTCATTTCTATAGACAACATGTTCCAATACACTACGATTCATAAGGTTATTGGAGAAGGAAATTTTGTTCTTACGATAAGCGAGGGGCAATGGAATGGTACTACAAATGTCTTTTACGATCTATTTCGTATGGAAAATAGCAAAGCTATAGAGCACTGGGATGTTATTCAGCCCGTTCCTACCGAAGGATTGGCGAATGACAACGGAATGTTCAGCGGATTTTGATTATATCCAACAACTAACTATAAAATATTGATCATGACTGAATATTCAATTTCTACACTTGCTTTCGCAATGTGTATGGCACCCGGTATTCTTCACGCAGTGGAAGTCGCCAATCCTTTATTGGCTCGTTGGCTTGCCAATTATGTGCTTCCGTTTTTTGAACCGGGGTTGACTGATAGTAGTAAGCTGCTGACCGGCAAGGAGCAAATAGCGATGTTGAATGCAGCGCTTTCAGCAGCTCCAAAAGAGAAGAAATCGGCAGCAGAAGATTACATCTTTGTTTTGCTTTTTGAACAGCGCCAGGGAGCCTTGGCTTTTCTGTCCATTATAGCCGGGGCAGTTTACGGTATGCAAGTCCCCCTGGAAGATCGTGCCGTATTGCACTTCGTTTTACTGGTGATGTCGGTATTCTTTATGCTGGTCAATGCCAATCATGCAGGGGTTCCTTTCTTAGGGAAACATCCTAAAGTATCCGGAAATGGCAGAAATGTCGGTATCGTATTTTCTGCATTCTGGCTCGCAGCATCGGTACTTAATTATCTGGCGTTTTCTTACGCCTCAATTTAAATCTTAAACTTATCATAATTCAAAATGAAAAATATAATCATTACAGGAAGCAGCAGTGGATTCGGCTTAAAGGCTTCCAAAGATTTTGCCGATCAAGGCAATAACGTATTCGCCACCATGCGTAATCCCGATGGCAAGAATGCAGAGAAAAAAGCAGAACTGGAAGCATACTCAGATCACATTAACGTAGTGGATATGGATGTAACGAGTGATGAATCTGTAACAGCAGCCATCGACACCATTCTGGCGGAAGCAGGGAATATCGATGTTCTCATCAACAATGCCGGCATCATGTATATCGGAATTACCGAAGCCTACAGCGTTGACCAAGCGCGTTTTCAGATGGAAACCAACTATTTTGGCGCCATCAGAACCATGCAGGCGGTGTTGCCGGTCATGAGGAAGGCAGGGTCAGGGCTAATAATCAATACATCATCTCTGGTTGGCCGCATTTCGCCCCCGTTTTTCTCAACGTACACAGCTACCAAACATGCACTCGAAGCATACAGCCAGGGGCTTCGGTATGAGCTTTCTCCGTTTGGCGTGGATGTAGTACTTGTTGAACCCGGACCCTTTGGCACCGGTCTGCTGGCCTCCGGGAAAGTTCCTGATCACGGTGATGTGCTGGAATCGTACGGAGAATTAGCGGGTGTTCCTGCAGCGATGAGTGAAGAGTTTGATCAAATGCTTCAAAGCGAGGATGCGCCCGATCCGCAATGGGTCGTAGATGCGTATCTAAAACTTGCGGAACTGCCAACGGGTAAACGCCCGACAAGAACCGTTGTGGGGTTGACCTGGGGTGTTGATGAAATCAATGAAAAAACACAACCCATTCAGGATAACGCACTCAAAGAGATGCAGCTCGATTCCGTTTTAGGCGGCACGTCAGCATAGTCAGGTATGCTTCGGTTCATTTTTCATGAATCACAAGTGGGTTGGCTCTTGTGATTTTTTATTTAATAGTGTGGAATTTGATTTAAAATTGGCTGCGTTGTGTGTGCTGTCTTTTATCCATTTTTTCTCGCTACGTAAAATCCGTAACTGTAATATTCTTTGAATTTTTGATATAAGTCGATTTCAGCTTGATTGTCTTCAACTACTTTTCTTGCAAGTTCTGAATTGTCGTTGCGTTTCAGAAAAGTCTCAAATCTTGCTTGCATTGGTTTATAATAGGTCTCAATCCAACTATCTTGGCTTAAATAAAAATATCCAACAAGCGAATAGCCATTATTTTCTAATTGTCTGATTTTGTTAGCAGTAGTATCAACTTCTGGGTATTCCGCTTTCCAAAATTCTTCAATTTCTTTTGGTCGAGATTGAGTTATCCAAGTGATTTCACTTACAGCCAAATAGCCACCGACTTTCAAATAGTCCTTCCATTTTTTAAGTCCGTTTTCAAAACCAATGTTATAAATCGCACCTTCCGACCAAATGAGATCAAATTCATCTTCGTTAAAAGGCAAATCGTCCATTGCTTTTTCAAGCGTAACGATTTTGTCCGTCAATCCTAATTTTTGAGATTTTTCATTCAATTCATTCAAGAACTCCGGAAACAAGTCAACTGCAATTATTTGTCCGTTCAAGTTTTTAGCAAGTGAAATCGTCTGTCCACCCGAACCGCAACCAATGTCAGCTATTTTCAAATTTTGGTCAGTCGGTAAATTTAAAAATTTAAGTGCTTTTTGCGTGTCTTTTTCACTTCCTGGTCCTTGTCTATCAGAATTTTTATGTAAGTCAATTATCAGTTCTAATTCTGTCACTTGTTCGTCTTTTTAGGTTGCACACAACATTGGCATATCACCACTTCTATACATTTTATCCCTGCTTCGTACGCAAGTTTTATTCAGGATATTTTTTAAATAATGAAAGCAATATGGATAAAGCCGATTTAATAACCAAGTACGAACATCGTCTTACGCTAAAGAATGATAGCAAAAATACACTGCGTGCCTACTTGAATGGCTTGCATATTTTTTTGGATTATGTGAGGGCTAATCAAATTTCATCAGTTACACCAAAGGTTTTGGAGAGGTATTTTCATCATTGTAAAAAAGAGTTGGAGTACTGTTACTCGATCTCTGAAAGACGTATAAAGCCCAATCGAAAATTTGAAGCTGTAAATAGGGTTTCCAAAATCCCGATACTTGTAGTCATCGGATGAGTTGTTTTTGAAAATTCATGTTATTGTGAATTAAAATGTCATTCACAGTTGACTCATCCGATGACTTGCATACGACACCGTATAGTTGACATAACACAAACAGTCTGCCGGTTTGATGATTTAAGGCTGTGCAGATTCATCAACTTGAATATCTTGCAGCTGCTCATCGTCCATTTTACCTTCAAGTGCGTTGAGGATTTCGCCAGCTCCCTCGTTTAAATTGTCAATTGAGTTTGGAAAAGTCCGCATGAACTCGATATACCACGCAAACTGGGGCCTGATCATCCCTGTTTCAGTATCATAATACATCTCAAGGTCTGCATCCGCATTCGGCAGCAGGATCTGGTTAGAGAGGGTGTTATAGTTTCCCAGCTGTTTATCAACGTACCTGGCGCCTGCATAAAACTCTTCTATCCTGAGGATGAATCTCACATCAAGCAGATTAATACCACCCGCCTGGAGCATGGCACTCCAGGAATCTGTACTGAATCCCGATGCCGCAAATGGGAGAGGGCGTGGACGCGGCATCTCTCCATTTTCATACGCTTCGAGGAATGGTTCTGCAAATTCGCGCTGGAAGGAATTAGCATTCTCCAGATCCGCAGTCATATTATCAAATAATGTATAGAGTGCAGAGTATATTTGTTGCTCATTTTGCTCATTTTGCTGAGATGTGCGATATCCCTCAAGAAGAAATGCCATGTAAACACCAATAAATACCACCAAACATTCTGCGGATAGCCAGCCAATACGGCGCCAAATAGTACTCTTTATAGTCTGATTTCTAAGCATCAGTAAATCTTTTAAGGTGAATGATTGAATGTCGTTCTGGTTATCTCTTCACGTAAATAGGACAACCCGTAAAATAGATGGTTCGTGTGTAACCCTGCAGTTGTTAAATACCGCTCTGCTTCATTGCTGAACAGCTGGAGACACGAAGATCTTCCCTTGAAGGAATTTGTTCTCCATTAGACCTATCGATTAGGTGACTTAAACGTGTAGTCCAGCATTCATCATAGACTGAGCAATAACAAATGTTTATGTCCATATTTTTTTCTAAAATTGCCCTGCCCATTTGCATAGCTAAATTTGATTCCTGGCTTTCAGCAATGGACGTAATTCTGAAAATCAACTCCTGACCCGAGTTTGGAGGGAGAACCCGCCCTTTTATCAATGAGTGGTAGTCGGTTGTTTCATCTGGACTGAAATCAAACTCTCCTACAACGTCAAACCAATCCTCTTGCACTGAATCCTGATAGGTTAAAAACGCATTCATGATGCGCGCCGGCCCAATTCCCGAATTTACTACAAATATTTTCAGGGAGTCACTTCTCAGGGATGGTTGAATTTCTACGTTTGGCCAGACTGAAGCACGCTGCTGTGCACGAATCAGCGATGTCTCGTAAATGGATATAAAGAGTCCGCACACGCTCAAGACCACTGCAGAGAGGGCAATCATAGTTTGCGGGCTTCGAATCCAGTCAGAAAATTTCGATTTATGATCGTCGGTATCCATCTAAAAAATTATGTTAATTCATTAAAAACGAAGCGTTGCTGCTCCGGATACTTTTGGTGAACGTAGTTGAGTTTTGCACATCTCGAGGTGTTATGCAAATTCTCCAGTAAGAAAATGTAAAATAGGCTTAACTGCAATAGATGATCATAATGGCCGGCCCCAACTCATTTACTCCGAGGACTCGATCACAATGCCCTTGCCAGGAGTAATCATCAGATCGTGTTGCGCCAACACCCCACCAACCACTTCCGTGTCTTCGAGGACCCTCTCAAAATACCAGAGAAAGGTCTTACCCAGGTTAGAATAGGGTTTCTCGACGAAGCGGTTATTTTTTTCTTTTATAATTTTTCGGGCCTCTTCTTCACCAACCAGCTCAACCATGCCATCGAATTCTGTCCAGCCAACTACAATGTGTCTGTAAATTCTGTCCTTGATGTCTAAGAGTCTCTCACGCTTCTCCTCCGAAACCTCATCCATGTCAGGCAGACCATCTATATCCGGAAATAGCTCGGCCAGTTCTTCAGCTGCAGCCACCTGTTTATCAAACGGCAGCCAGTGGGCCTGTTCGTGAATAAAAATAGCGAGCTGCATTTTGTCGCTGTCGAGAAAGTTGGTGTTTAGCGTGAGGATAGGCTTGCTGTGGGGATCTACCTCTTCCTCAATTTTCACCTCGTTTGTGATAATCCAAGGGTCGAGATCATAGGTTGCGAGTATACGCCGTAGCTGCTCGCGGGCCTGCTCTCTTTTCTCTTCTGTAAATATGATTTCAGTCTCTGTACCCCCCATGTTTTGGGCCTCGGCATCAGATGGCGTGAATGCCGGCGACGATAAGAGAACAAGAAACGGCAACAAAGAGTAAGCAAGGAGACGTCTTAAGATTGTGAAAAGATGCATGATGTGTCAATTGGTTTTGATTAAGGGTACGGTATGAATTTCTTCCATGACTATTCTCTATTCGATAATCGCCCGTTCGTGTTTCATATTTCGTAAGATTTCTGCTAATTGAGCACGGATGATGTTATGTGTTGTATTCAGTTCATCGATCACGGGTATATTGGCACTGCGGAAACGTCTCGCAGCCAAGAAAAGGTTGCTCTGTGTTGAATCTTCGTTTTGCGTCTCTTTCCATAAGCTTAGATTCACACTTCGGACATATGATCTTCGACTAATGCCGCTGACGTAAGGAACGGATGTGGTCTTTTTTGTCAGTTTTTCTTCACAGCCGTGATGTTCAAGCATTTGAACGATCTGATCCACTCTGCGATCGCCCGCTCGCGGTCGCTGTCCAGAGCCTTTTCAAATTCCACCGCGGGTCGGCTGGTAGTCGATCAGCACCGTTTTCTCAACCGGACGGTAGGAGGCCCAAAATTATCCCTGATGGCAGGCCCTTTTTTGAGACATTCCAGTATTTTAATCGATGACTCGTCGACCTGAAAATATCCCAGGGCTTCGTATCGTCCGCCAGTGATCCCAGAGAATTTTCAGGTGGATCCATCGCCCGGGATGACCAACCGTCTAACGTGGATTGGGCAATGGCCACGTCCTCACGGGTAAACCTGGTCTCGGTTTTTATTTTTGCTGTCATAACTTTTTGCCAAGCAAATTATTACCACCATTAATCACCCAAAAGATGTAGTTGGTCGGGTGGATATGAATAAAACGCCGTTAAAAAATTTATTTTGCGGAGGATTTAGCCACCCATCACGTCCTGAAGCAGGGCGGAGAGCTCCGTTTCCAGTTTCTCCGTAATCCGGTTGGTGGGGATGTCACGGTCTACAGTTACGGCGCTGCCGGCGAGGATCTCCAGGCGGGGTTTGTCGCTCTGCCGCGTGTGGATATAAATGGCCACGGGCACGATGTCAGCCTCCGGGAGTTTCTTGGTTAGCCAGCCAACTCCTTTGCGGAATTCCAGGTGTGTTGTTCTAAATGGTTTAATTTTACCCTGGGGATAGATGTAAAGCGCCGCTCCGGGTTGCTTCATCGACTCCAGGGCGTACCGCATTGACTGCATCGACGCGCGGGGCGAGGAGAGATTGATAGAAAATACACCGATTTTCTGAAAGAAAGGGTAGCGGTGGAGCTGTTTGTCCTCCATCATGCCGCGGGCGTTTTGACGGAATTTTTTCTGATTGAGTAAAAATGGCACCAGGCCGTCCCACCAGGAGTTGTGGTTCAGGTAGTAGATGGTTTTCTGGCCGGGGTCCGGTTTATATCTGCTGCCAATGGAAACCGAATCAAACCGCCGCCAGGTCAGCCAGTTGCAGTACCACTCAAACAGACGAATAAAAACAGCCGATTCCCTGGCCGGGAGAAAGGGGAGGGCGGAACGGTTGGTTTTAGTATCAGCCACTGGTTTGATCTGAAGTTGTATGAACCCCGGGAAGGGTCGATGTACTGACGGGTTTAACTTCCGGCATGGAATAAACGTCACACTGAAGCACCGGCTGCAGACTTGTGTGAGTGATCCACCGTGCCGAAACCTCGTCTTGTTTCAACAGGCAGATGACATAGCGGTTGATGTTGAAGATAGCGTGTAATGAATGAAAATACATCAATAGGTTAAGACCTGTTTTTTTCTTTTAAAACATATTTTCGATGACGGTCCTTGCTTAAACGTCCCGATTTGCTAAAAAGCGAATGGTAGAAAAAAAGCTGGGCCTCCTCTTTTAATGCTTCTTTAAGAATCAATGTCTTTGATTTTTTGGCTTCCACCGGGTTGTAATCAACCATCTTCATGGCGTAGTGATTCAGGTGGTGCTCTGTTGGGATAAGATCTCCAAGAAAATAGGCTGAATGCCCGCCGTCATCGATTTTAACGACCTGGTGGCCTGGAGTATGGCCCCCGGTCAGAAGTAGTTTAACTCCCCGGAAAAGCTGATGGTTTCCCTGAACAGGGTCGATTTGACCGTCGGCCTTTAGCCGGTAGAGTTCATCAAGCCTGTAGTCGGCTCCCGGCATCTCCTGCTGGTCTGCTTGTGTAGAGAGCGCATACGCCCACTCATTTTCCTGTACAATGTAGCGCGCATTGGGGAATGTGGCTTGTGTGGAGAATTGCTCATCAACGCGGGAACTGCCTGCGGCATGATCAAAGTGCAGGTGTGTTAAAATCACCCGGCTGATATCGTCAGGCCTGAGGCCAAATATTTCCAGGTTCGTTACAATATTGGAGGTCCCCCGGTTATGGCTGCCGGCATCGAGACCCCATCCAAGCCCGGTGTCGATAACGATGTGTTCGTCACCGTCTGATACCAGCAGAGGATCTATACCCAGGGCCGAAGAATACCGGCCGAGAGACGGATCTTCAGCAACGTTGTTTAGCCGTGACGGATCCATCTTGCTGAATGATCCGTCCCGGAAGAGTTCAAAAAAGCCTTCGCTGAGCTGTTCTACCGTAAAGCGGCCAATAGTCATTGCGTTGTCTGTTTGTTCTGTACTGCTTTGGCTGCACGCCGTATCATTGCGGGGTGATTTTTTCGAAAAGTTGAGTCGTGATGGTTGAATCCGTCACTGATAGGGCACATATCCGTTGACTCAGTTTGTTAACTTGACAACCGGTTGGTTGACTGCAGGCCAGACCACATCGTATTAATTCTACGATGGGTCTGCTGTTTCTTAAGAACGTCAGTCATGCTGCGATATGTACTCCCGGATTCTACCAGTAATT